>CAJWFU010000324.1:0-3835 GCA_913031315.1 uncultured Phycisphaerae bacterium
GGGGCCTGCAGTCGGATCGTCTCGCACGAGCCGGTGGAGTGGACCCGGAGGTGCGGATCATTCCCTTTCGGGGTGACTATCACGAGCTCCGGCCGGAGGCGGCGCATCTCTGTCGCGGCCTGATCTATCCGGTGCCGAATCCCGACTTTCCGTTTCTCGGAGTTCATCTGACCCGAATGATCGGCGGAGGGGTGGAGTGCGGACCGAACGCGGTCCTCTCGCTCGCTCGTGAGGGTTACGGTCGAGCCTCGTTTGATTTCCAGGACGCGATCGAGGCGCTGGGCTGGCCCGGTTTCCGGCGTCTGGCCGTTCGGCACTGGCGAGAGGGCTGGGCGGAGCTGCGTCGTTCGTGGAGCCGACGGCTCTTCACCCGTTCACTCCAACGACTGGTGCCGGCGATTCGGGAGGAGGACCTTCTCCCCGCCCCTGCGGGGAATCGGGCCCAGGCGGTGCATCGCGATGGATCACTGATTGACGATTTCGTGATCGAACGGCGGGGATCGGTGGTGCACGTGGTGAATGCACCGAGTCCCGCGGCCACGGCTTCGCTCGCCATCGGCGAACGGATCTGCGACGTCGTGTTCGAAAACTGACTCGCTCTTCGGCGGGACTGGAACGCCCGGGTCGGACGGTCTACACCGCGGCGGACGCCGTCTCGATGCGTTCGCCACTTCCGGTGCGGAAGAGGTGAGTGGTGCCGGGACGGGGGCCGAGCTTCAGGATCGAGTCGGTGGGGGGGACGTGGTCGACGCGGAGTCGAGCGGTCACCGGGAGGTCGCCGGGACCGTCGAGCATCACGTCCGTCTCGTCACCCAGGGGTTCGCAGACTCGGACCCGGCAGTCGAAGCCATCAGGGGATTCGACCAGGTGCTGCGGCCGGATGCCCAACTCGACTTCCAGGCCGGGGTCGGCCTCGCCATCGATGTTGATCGAACCGCCGCTCTTGAGTTCGACCGACCGGCCATCGTCGGCGACGCGACCTTCCAGCATGTTCATCGCCGGAGCTCCGATGAAGGTGGCGACGAAACGGTTGGCGGGTCGGTGATACACCTCCAGCGGAGGGCCGACCTGCTGGATGAGACCGTCCTTCATCACGACCACGCGGTCACCGAGGGTCATCGCCTCTTCCTGGTCGTGGGTCACGTAGATGCTGGTGGTCGCGACTCGGCGGTGGAGTTCCTTGAGTTCTCCGCGGGTCTGGTGCCGAAGTTTCGCATCGAGATTGGAGAGCGGTTCGTCGAAGAGGAACACCGCCGGTTCGCGGACCAACGCTCGTCCCAAGGCGACACGTTGTTGCTGGCCACCGGACATGCGGCCGGGTTTTCGATCGAGAAGATCCTCGATGCCGAGGACCTTCGCCGCGTCTTCCACGCGGCGGTCTCGTTCCGTCCTGGGGACCCGGCGAAGTTTCAGTGCGAACTCCATGTTCGCGCGGGCCGACTTGTGGGGATACAGGGCGTAGTTCTGGAAGACCATCGCGATGTCCCGGTCCTTGGGGGGGACCTTGTTGACGATGCGGTCGCCGATGCTGATCGTGCCGTCCGTGATGTCCTCGAGTCCCGCGACCATGCGAAGCAGGGTGCTCTTCCCGCAGCCGGAAGGGCCGACGAGAACGAGGAATTCGCCGTCCGCGATTTCCAGCGAACAGGAACGGACCGCTCGGGTGCCGCCGGGATAGGTTTTGTCCACCGCATTGAGTATCACTCGCGCCATTCGTGCAGTGTAGTCCACGGCGTCGAGCCGTTGTCGATTACCATGGGAGGACGCAATGAACGATTTTCCAGAACAGAGCGGAGGCCCCGGAGTGGGGGCGATCAGCCGGCGAATCGCGATCGGTGGCATCGGCGCCACGGCGGTCGGGTACGCCCTTTTCGGTCCCAGCGCGAGACGCGCCGGGCCGACCAATCGGATCACGCTCGACTACTGGGAGAAATGGACCGGTCACGAAGCCGACGCCATGGAAGTGGTGGTCAACCGATTCAACGAAAGCCAGGATCGGATCTTCGTCAACTATCTCACCATGGGTGGGATCGATCGCAAGGCCAAGTTGGCGATCGCGGCCGGTGATCCTCCCGACATCCTCGGGCTCTGGAATCGCAATCTTCCGTTCTTCGATCAGTGCGGCGCGATCATGCCGCTCGACGGTCTCAAGTCCTTTGGAATCGAGGCCTCTTCGTATGCGAAGGCCATTCAGCCGCTGGTCTTCCGTCGGGGAGAACAGCTTGCGGCCCCCAGCACGCCGAGTTCGATCGTCCTCTATTACAACCGCAGCATCCTTCGGGAATGCGGCTGGGATCCGGACGCGCCGCCGCGAACGATCCCCGAATTCGACCGGATGATCGCCGCCACCACGAAACTCGAGGCCGACGGGGACGTCGAACGCGCCGGATTCCTGCCGACCGATCCGGGTTGGTGGAGCTGGTGCTGGGGTGGATTCTTCGGCGGGGGCCTCTACGACGAGAAGACCGGACTGGCCACGGTGGACTCACCACAGGTCGTCTCGGCCTACGACTGGTACCAGTCGTTCCCCCGACGATGGGGACTCGACCGTCTTCGCGCGTTCCAGGGAGCGCCGGTGGACAATCCTTCTCCGTACCGGAATTTCTTCTCCGGTCGCCTCGCCAGCACGGTGCAGGGCCCGTGGATCCCGATGTTCATGGATCAGGAACTGGGCAAGGACAACTTCGATTACGGCGCCTGCTTCTTTCCGGTGGCCGAGGGTCTTGAAGACGAGCCGCCCTTCGGTCCGATCGAGACCGACATCCTGGTGATTCCCAAGGGGGCCAGAAATCCAGAGGCTTCGATGGAATTCATCGCCTTCACCCAGCAGCCGGAGAACATGGAGACCCTCTGTTCCGGCCATGCGAAGCCGTCGCCCCTCGCGAAGAGCAGCGAGGCATTTCGTCGCGATCACCCCAACCGGGCGGTCGAAGTGCACGAACAACTGCTTCACAGTCCCAATGCGTACACCACCCCCTGGATCAGCAGCTGGGACGAATTCGGGATGGCCCTCGGGGTCGGTCTCGATGCGATCTGGAATCTGCGAAGTGATTCGGCCAGAGCCCCGCTCGAAGCGGTGCAGGCGGAAGTCGAGGCGATTCTCTCCCGGGCCACGAAGCGACGTGAGCGTCGAGGCCAGCGGGATCCCTGGCTTGATCTGTTGGGGGGCGCCTGATGCGGCACGATTCCACGTTCACCGGACTGTTCTGGATCGGACCCTGGGTTCTGGGGTTCTCGATCTTCACCGTACTCCCGGTGGCTCTGGCTCTGTGGTACGGATTCACCGACTACACCTTGCTCGAACCTCCCATTCCGGTCGGAGTCGAGAACTACACCCGGATGCTGGACGATCCGATTCTCGGCACCGTGCTCTGGAACACGGCGGTGTTCGGAGTGTTGACCATCGTGGTCGGTACCGCGCTTTCGATCTCGCTCGCGGTGCTGCTTTCCAAGCCGTCGCGGTTCCAGTCTTTCTGGCGAGCGGCGGTCTTCGCACCCTCGGTGCTTCCTCTCGTGGCTCTCGCGGTCATCTTCAAGCTCGGGTACGACCCCGAGTTCGGAATCTTCAACCGGATCATCGAAGGACTGCTCGGTTGGACGGGAGTGCGGGGCCCCAACTGGTTTGGAAGTGGATTCTGGGCGATGGCGGCGTTGCTCCTCATGAGCCTCTGGGGTGTCGGTCCTGCGGTGGTCATCTATCTGGCCGGTCTGCGGGACGTTCCGAAGCAACTCCATGAGGCGGCATCGATCGACGGCGTCGGGCGTTGGGGCCGATTCATTCACGTCGTGCTGCCGATGATCTCCCCGGTGATCCTGTTCAACGTGATCATCGGCG
>CAJWFU010000325.1:0-3835 GCA_913031315.1 uncultured Phycisphaerae bacterium
GGTACGGATGATGCGAGGGAGTGGGTTGTTGGTCATCGCGGGGCCGGGTTCTTCGGTGCCGGGGCCGGCCGAATCGCGGACACCAGTCTTCATTCAAGGTTGGCAGCGCCTCGAAATTCATCGCCAAAGATGAATTGTTATCGGTAGAGGTTCAGGCGGGAACTGGTCGGGGATGGAGATGGTCCGTTTTCCGGGCCACGAGATCGAGGATCTGGCTTGTTGTTTCGGTTGGAAGGCTCTAGCCTGTACCAGGGTCAATTCCGGGGAGCCAACACGTGCCGCAAAATAAGATCTACGTCGGGAACATCGCCTACGCCGCAAAGGTCGAGGAACTGCAGGTGCTCTTCGAGCCCTACGGCGAAATCGAAGACATTGCGATGGCGACGGAAAAAGAGTCCGGTGAATTCCGCGGCTTCGCCATCGTGATGATGCCGAAGACCGAAGAAGCGGAGCGGGCGATCGCTGGGGTCGATGGGCACCGCCTTCGTGGGCGGCGGCTGGTCGTGAACCAGGCCGTGAAAAAGAACAAGCTTGAAGAGATCAAGGCGACGGTGGAGCCCGCTTCAGCAGGTGACCGCGGGACGGGAGGCGGCGGATTGCCCCGGCGAGTCCGAGCCTCGGTGTCGACCCGACCTCGACGTACCGGACGAAATCCCCGTCGGTAGTTCAAACCGGACGTCGGTGTTCCCGGCTGAAGAGTCGGAGGTTCAGGTCGGTTTCGTTCAGCCGAACGAGATCGCTTGGTAGGTGTCGCTCCTGCGTTGTTCTTCGGCGGATGCTGAAGGCCGGGGAACGCGGGAAACGCGGGTGACGCGAGACACCAGCAGTGGCGCTGAGTCGGACTCGAGCGAATCGGTCTGGCGGTGACCGATGAATCGGTGGTACCAATTCGGGCGTTGAATCAACAGACCGCTGGGATGGAGATGGAATGACGGTCGAGAATCCCTTTGTTGCGCTTGATTTCGAGCCTCGGTTCGGTCTCGATCCGGCCGATATCCGCCGACGGATGACGCGGGCGGCCGCTCGCCTGCATCCTGATCGCGCCTCGGATCCCGTGACCGCCGCGGAACAAGCGGTGAAGCTGGCCGCGATCAACGAGGCGGCGGGGGTCCTGTTGGACGAAATCGGCCGGGCTGAAGCGATCATTCGGCTGCACGGTGGACCTCTTCCCTCTGAAGATCAATCGCTTCCTGACGGATTTCTCGAGTCGATGCTCGCGACTCGGATGGAATTGGAAGAAGCGGTGGCCGGGGGGGACGATGCTGGAAAGGCTGCTCTGGAGGCCTGGGCACGTTCTGAATGGTCTGAAAGAAGAAACTCCGTGGCCGAATTACTCGATGAAGATCCGATTCCGGGGCCTGATCGTCTGATTTCGGCTCGACGGGAAATCAATCGGTGGAGATACTCCCAGCGGATGCTCGAACAACTTGATTCGAGTGGATCCGTACCAGGTCCCTGAACCGTTGCCGCAACTCGAAACGCCAGATGTACTGCTGCTCATCTCGATGCTCCCGCTGCTTTTACTCAGCGGGTTCTTTTCGGCGTCCGAGACGGTTCTCTTCGGACTTGCAGCCGAAGATCGAACGGCCATCCGTCGTCGAGGTGGAATTTCCGCGGTGGCGGTTGAAGCTCTGTTGCGACAACCTCGTCTCCTCCTGGTGACGGTGTTGCTGGCGAACATGACCATCAACACCCTCTACATGACGGTGAGTTCGCTTCTCGTTCTGAGGCACGGGTCGGCGCCGTTCGCCGCGGCATTGTTCGGCCTTGGTTCCTTGGCCTTGCTGATCGTGCTTGGCGAGGTGGTTCCGAAATTGACGGGGCAGGCCCATCGAGTGGGGGCGGTCAAGGTTCTCGCCCCGCCGATCTCGTTGCTGCACGGCGTTCTACTTCCTTTCGATATGTTCGTGGCCCGTTTCGTGGTCGAGCCATTGAATCGGCTTCTTGGTCCGGCACCGCGATCCCGTCTTGATGCCGATGAACTTGATGCCCTGGTGGATCTTTCCGTTCGGCAGGGTGCCATTGATCGGGCGGAGGAGACGCTTCTCCGCGAGGTGCTGTCCCTTCGGACTCGCCGTGTTCGTGACATCATGACCCCGAGGGTCTCAATGGTCGCGGTCGGGCTCCGGGATGACGCCGCTGAGATTCGCCGAACGATCGAGGAAAGCGGACTTCGTCGCTTGCCGGTCCACGATGGTGATGTGGACGAGATCGTTGGAATTCTTCCGTGCCGACGGTTTCTCCTCGAGCCACCGGATGGCGTCGATCCGGAGCATCTTTCGGCATCCTGCCGGCCGGCTCGCTTCGTTCCTGAAATGGCTTCCGTCGAGCAACTTCTCGATCGCTTTCGAGCGGATGGGTCGACCATCGCCATCGTCATCGACGAATTCGGCGGCACGGCCGGGCTGGTCACCATAGAAGACGTGGCGGAAGAGATCGTGGGTGAAATCGCCGGGGACGATGAAGAGGAGGTCATCACGCCAGAACGACTCGGTGATGCCCGCTGGCGGGTGAGCGGTCGAATGCCGCTTCATGCCTGGCGAGATGCCTTCGGGCCGGCGATCGATGATCGACGGATTTCAACCGTGGGCGGTCTGTTCCTTGCTCGATTGGGAAGATTGGCCAGGGCCGGCGATGAAGTCCGTCTCGGAAACGTTCGAATCGTGGCGGAGCGAGCGGAATCAGGTCTGGTCGAGTCGGCGGTCGTGGATCTGGTGGAGGATGTTCGATGAGCATCCTCATCCCAATCCTCGTGGCCGCCCTGGGCGTGGTGGGAAGCGCTATTTTCAGTGGTGTGGAAACCGGGCTCTACGTGGTCAATCGCGTCCGACTCGCGGTTCTCGCCGGAAAAGGTGACCGAAGAGCGAGTCGACTTGAGGCGGAGCTCGAACGTCCGGAGCGTCTTCTTGGAACCTTGCTGATCGCGAACAACGCTGCGAATTATGCGGGAAGCCTCGGGGTGGTGGCGATCATCAACACCATGGACTTTCCGGAGTGGGGAGTGGTCGCGCTCAACACGATCGTGGTGGTGCCGATTCTCTTCGTTCTGGGCGAGACCATTCCCAAGGATCTCTTTCGAACTCACGCGGATCAATGGACCCTGCGATTCATCGGCCCACTGGTGCTCGGGCGTCGAGTGCTGACCGTGATCGGTGTGATCCCACTGCTTTCACTCGTGGATCGGGCCGTGCAGAGGTTGGTCGGCGGACAGCAGGGATACGCCGCAAGTCCGAGGGGACGGGTTGCCAGATTCATTCGTGAGAGTGCTGCTTCCGGATCACTCTCGGAAGCTCAACTCGATCTCGCCGACCGAGCATTGTCGATGCGACGATTGACGGTGATGAGTGAAATGACGCCTTGGAGGCAGGTCGTCTTCCTGAAGATGAAGGACGTGATTGATGATCCGCGGATGATCGCTCGTCGAACCATGCGATCGCGTCTTCCAGTGGTCAGTGAAGAAGGGCGGGTCGTGGGTCTGGTCGGAATCCAGGATCTCCTGCTACGCAAGGAGGGTGAGGCCGCACCCATCGAATCATCCATGCCTCGTTATTCACCTGAGACGCCGGTTTCCACCGCGCTGGAGACTCTCCGGGAATCCCGTCGCCCGATGGGGGTGGTGGAGGACCGCGACGGGCGCCCCCTTGGCGTGGTCACCCTCAAGGACCTGGTTGAACCACTTCTCGGCGATCTGCGAGCGTGGTGAGCCGGAAGATGGATGGGTCGACTTGCTCCTGCGACGGTCTTCGCTACACTGCGGAACCTGACTTCGGTCGGGTGTTCGGGCTCATAGCTCAGCTGGCTAGAGCGCACCCCTGATAAGGGTGAGGTCGGAGGT
>CAJWFU010000326.1:0-3818 GCA_913031315.1 uncultured Phycisphaerae bacterium
CTTCCTTGTGAAGGAGATTGGCCTTGGGAATCTTCACATCGTTGAATCGAATTCGTGCCTGCCAGGTGCCACGGATGCCGCACTTGGAGCGGTTGCGACTGAAGATCTCGATTCCGTCCATGTCGGGAGTGCAGATGAGCGCCGTGACCTTCACCTTCTCCTTGCCGGTCTTGGGGTCGACGATCTTCTGCTTCGCCATGACGGTGAAGAGCCCGGCCAGGGCACCGGAGGTGGCCCACTTCTTCTCGCCGTTGACGATGTAATACTCGCCATCCTCGCTGACTTCGCAGTGGGTCTCCTGGCCGCCGGCGTCACAACCCACGTTGGGTTCGGAGAGGCAGAAGGCGCTCAGGGTGTCCGCCGCCATGCGGGGGAGGAACCGTGCCTTCTGCTCGTCGGAACCGAACAGCATCAGAGCCTTGCATCCGATCGACTGGTGCGCAGAGACGACGACCGCAGTCGATCCACAGGATCGGCCGATGCGTTCGAGGACTCGGTTGTAACTCGTGATCCCGAGACCGAGGCCCCCGAATTCGGCGGGGATCGTCATTCCCAGCACGCCGAGTTCGAAGAGACGCTTGATCGCCCAGTCGGGGACGTTCTGGTCGCGGTCGATCTGGATCGAGGGGTGTTCGTGGTCGAGATATTCACCGAGTTCGGCGAGCAACTGATCGCAGCGTGCCGTCTCTTCCGCCGGTACCTCGGGGTACGGGAAGACACGGTCTTCACGGAAGTTGCCCCAGAACAGGTTCTTCACGAACCCCATGGTCTCCGGGTCCGGGCCCATCATCTCCTGGGCCTGTTCGATCTGCTTCCGGTCCAGTTCGGAGACGTTCTTCAGATCCTTTGCGAGATCAGTGGCTGCCATTGGGGCTTCACTCCTGGGACTTTGACGTCCCTACGGGGTTGTTTCGATCCGGCGAAATCCGGTCCGAATGAGGTTCGAAATCAGGCCCGGGCGAGAAACGCCTCGAGGCGTTCCCGGGCGGCGGGGGTGTGTCGAAGTCCGGTGAGAAGGCGACGTTCGGCGGCGATCGCCGATGTCCAGTCCTGCTGGATTCCGGTTTCCAGGCACTCGATCACTGCTCGAGTGGCATCGGTGTCGGGAAGGTCGGTCCGAACGGTTTCCAGTGCGGTGGCGATCGCGGTGCGGTTTGATTCTTGAATGCCGGTCGGATCGCCGTTTCGGGCGGCGCGGTCCGCATGAGCGCCGGTGTGATCTCTGATCCACTCCGCGGCGGCATCTCGGATATCGCGGCGGGGAACCATCAGTTCCACCAGCCCATGAGGAATCTCGGTCGCTTTGAACGTGGTGCCGCCGCAGGTGGCCGGAATCGCGATCGCAGGGTCGATCCGGGCGGGAAGCATCTGGGTTCCGCCCCAGCCGGGGCAGAGTCCCAGACCGGCTTCGGGGAGTCCGATCCTCCACGGCTTGTCGTCGGGTGCCACGACGCTGGCAATGATCACGTCGCAATGCATCGCGATTTCAAGACCACCCCCGAGGCAGGCGCCATTGACCGCGGCCACGGTCGGACAGCCCAGATCCGCGATCCGCTGATAGACCGCTGCACCCCGTTCGAGATAAGCCATCAGTCCGGCATCGTCGAGGGCGTCGATCTCGGCGAGATCGGCCCCGGCGACGAAGACTCGTTCGCTGTCGGAAGCGAGGATGAAACCGGTTGGTGCTTCTTCCGCCTGAATGCGGTCCATGCCGGCATCGATCGCATCGAGCAGCCACGCGTCGAGAACGACCACACCACCCCTCGGGCTGGTCGGGTTCGGGATCAGGCGGAGCGTCACGATGCCGTCGTCGCTTCGGTCGATCGGGAGAAGGTCGGCGGCGGCGCTGGTCATGAAAGAGACGATTCCGGGGTCGGTCTGCGGGTGAAGCAGACGAGTGAGTGGGGGAAGCGACAGATCTACGAGTGAAGATGCTGCTTGCTTGCGAAGGAAGATTCGCGGCATCTGTTCCCGGAGATTCTACTCGTTCGGCGTTCTGAATTCTCGATGGCCGGAAAGAACCCGGGCGAGCGGGCGAATTCCATTATCGGCCGCGAAGATTGTTGGCGGGCGGACCGGCTTTTTGATCATGAGAACGGGTTGAGAGCCACGAAACCGGTGGACTGCACCGCCAGATCCCTGTCGTGCCTGATTCCTCGTGGAGGTCGGCTTCCACCGTCATGAGGCACGAACATGGCCGATATCGATCGATGCCGAACCGTTCGCACAGGGGTTGCCGGGGTGGATCAGGGGCGGTCGGAATCGAATTCAAGGGTCCGGATCTGCAGGAAACCCCGGGTCGGCGAGACCAGAACCGCCAGGACGCCACCGGCATCTCCGAAGTACGGGGCCACGTACTCTCGAACTCGTCCCGTGCCGACCGACCAGGTTCTTCGACTGGCGCGGTGGTTGTGTCCGGCGAGAAAAATCGATTCTGGTCTGGCGACGATCATTTCGAGCAGACGTTGCTTTCGCTGGTCGGTGGTGGTGCCGGAGGTGTCGTAGTCATCCCACCAGCCTTCGCTGGTGCTGAGCGGGTAGTGCTGCACGAAGATCGCGGGCCGATCCTCACCCACTTCAAGGAGCGTTTCCATCGCCTCGATCTGAGGCACGGCGCTGACGAACTCCTGGCAGCCGGCACCGCCTCCGAGCGGGTTGCACGCGAAAGGCCAGCCCGGGGGATAGGTGTAGGAGGGCTGGTAGAGGAAGGTGTTGAAGTTGACGATGTCCACGCCCTTGTAGGTCGCATGGAACGTGACGGGGCCATGGTCCGACGTCGGTCCGACCTCCTGATACGCCAGATGAGGGGACGCCTCCGCCGATCGGCGGTAGGTTTCGCGGGTGAAGGCGGTGGTCGATTCATTGGATCGGTGGCCGGCCAGCGAGTAACTCGGAGAATCGCCCCAGGACTCCGGCTCCCAGTCGTGATTTCCGAAACCGGCGAGCACCGGAATACCCGCTTCGAGCAGCGGTTCCCACAGGGGAAGATCCAATTCGATCGAGGTGTGACGATCGCGACTGATGTCGCCCCCGACGATCACGATCTCGGGATCGATCGCGATTCGACGTCCATCCTTGAGATCGAATCCCAGCCCGGAATCCTCACCGAGCTTCAGAATGCGGTCGATGTGACTCGCGATCTTCTCCGGCGTGTTCCCCCGCATCCGTGACTCGGGATCACCGATGAAGATCACCGTGAAGGCGTCGTCCTCGGTGTCGGCATTCGCCGGAACCGCAGGAATTCCGGCATCGATCACGACCTCGCGCAGCGCGGGTCGATCCTGCGTCGCACAGGCGATGATGATGCCGGCCGGCGGCAGTCCCAGCATCAGTACCCGGATCAGAATTCCCCGCACTCGGCTCATCGCTTGAAAAGCGTCCGCAGACGGGCCTGGGCATCCTCGGTCTGGATGAGACGGGCGGAGATCTCCGCCCCCTTGGACAGTTGCTCGTCGTCGAGCGAACCATCGAGTTCATTCAACCATTGTTTGGTGGCGGTGATCGCTTCCGGTCCGCCCTTGCAGAGGCGGGCGGCGAATTCCGCGGTGGCGGATTCAAGTTCCTCGCTGGCCACCAGGTGGGTGGCAAGTCCGCGGGTGAAGCCATGTTCCCCGCTCATGGTCCCACCGGCCAGGAGCATGGCTCGCGCGGGTCCCGCACCGATTCGTTTGACCAGGAAGGGTGCGACCACTGCAGGACAGATGCCCAGATCGACTTCGGGGTAACCAAGCTTCGCCTCGGGATGCGAGAAAGAGAAGTCGCAGACCACCATGAGGCCACAGCCGCCGCCGATCGCCGCACCCTGGACCCGTGAGATG
>CAJWFU010000327.1:0-3778 GCA_913031315.1 uncultured Phycisphaerae bacterium
GGAGCCGGCGTAGTCCTCGGGGCGAACCTCATGATGAGTCACGTTGCAGCGCCCACCCCCCGCCACGAGAATCTTCGCTCCGATTCGACGGGCGCCGTCGAGTCCGACCACCGTCCCCGAATCACCCAGAGCGCGGGCGGCGTGGATACCGGCCATCAGACCGGCGGCACCCGCGCCGATCACCGCGATGTCACAGAAATCGGCACCCCTGAAAGATGGCGGTGCGGCGGTCACGAATCTTCCAGTGGCACCGAGAGATCTCGTGCCTTCTCCGCCTGGTAGTCGAACCGACCGGTCGGAGCCCGTTCACTTCGAAGCACGTATCGAAACGTCTTCATTCCTCGCCCCGGGATGCCCGAGTCGACCAGCAGCCGGGAAGGGCGATGCCTCGCAGGCTCGAAGGTCCTCGACGATCGGCTGGAAACCGGACCGGCAAGCACCAGTTCGGTACCCGGCCCGGGTTCGAAGAGAAGAAGATCCGGCCGCCCGATGCCCTTGCTGGACGCCTGGGCGGTCCGAGTGGGAATGATCCGATCGTTGGCGATCTCGAGGTCGACCTGCCAGAGATCGTCCCCCAGATCGGTGACCACGACGTCATTGGCTCGGAGCCGTGGCGTCTGTTCGGCATGGAACATGGTGAATGCGAAGTTTCGGTGCGCTTCTTCCTCCAGCATGAAGGGAGGCGGCGTTCGTCGGCCGTACTTGGTACCGCCTCCGACCAGCACCGTGCCGAAATCGGGGTGCTCGACCTCGGTCCAGTCGGTGAACGTCTGCCCGAAGAGCATCCGATCCTGCCAGCGGAAGCGGCCCTCTTCGTCGAGCCTCTGATCACCGGCCTGCAGAATCCGATTCTCGGTCCAGAGTTCATTGGTGAACGAGACGATCCCCAGGCCTTCGGCCAACCAGTTCACACACCCGCCGTGCACGGGATAGAGATCGCTGTGAATGACCATGTATCGGTAGTGGGGGAGCATCTCCTCGCCCGCCGATCCCAGCGCGTCGTAGACCGCCCGATCCTCGCGGGGGTAGGCCCCCTCTTCGTAGGGTACGCCGGGTCCGCGGAGAATCATGCCTCCGGTGTTGTGATAGCTCTGTCCGGCCGCGATGTTGGGATGGGCCTCGATGAATTCGCCGATCGCCCGGGTCTCGGGATACGAGAACGGATGGGTACCGGCGCCGCGCTGCACGTGATTCGGCTTCCAGTCACTGGGGAAGTTCCGATTCATGTCGTAGCCGCCCGCGCCATCTTCGTTGATCCTTCCGTCCTGATCGTTGTCGATGCCTTCGCTTCCAGCCATCGACCAATCTCCACGCATGATCCGACCGTCGGGGCCGGGTACCGCGGGCACCCGGTCGAAGATCCGGGGGTCGCGTTCATTACGGCGATGCGTTCCGTTGGGGTCTCGACGCCACATCCGACCGATGTTGCCGTCGCCATCCAGATCCTCGGGGCCGTCCTCGTCCAGAAGACCGTCCCGGTCGTTGTCCGTCGGACGCAGCCCGCTTCGATTGGAGTTGGGCGTGTGGGCATCCCGGAACCAACCGGCGCGGCCATCGGGATTGACCATCGGCACCAGATAGAACGCATGTTCGTCGACCAACTCGCGAATCGCGGGGACCTCGTCGTATCCTTCCAGCAGGTACCAGGCCGTGTAGAGCACGGTCTCCGCCGCCTGTACTTCATTGCCATGGATGTTCCCGTCGATCCAGACACCGGGTTTCGTGGAGTCCGCCCCGGTCCGAGGATTGTTGATCGTCAGGAT
This sequence comes from uncultured Phycisphaerae bacterium, assembly GCA_913031315.1. GTDB lineage: Bacteria > Planctomycetota > Phycisphaerae > Phycisphaerales > SM1A02. Next base: position 1,764 of record CAJWFU010000327.1, read on the forward strand.
CCACATCTCTCGTCCCTGGTCGCTCTGACCGAGCGAGACCAGGGTCGCGAGTTCCGGATGGCCTTCCGCGAGGCGTCGCATCGCGTCCGACATCTGATCGAAGTCGTAGAAGCGATTGAAGGCGATGTCCACGACCGCATCCAACTGTTGCTGAGCGTTGGCCGGCGTCGAAGCGGTGGCCAGGGTCCCGAGAAGGCAGGTGCCGAAGGTGATGTTCCAAGAGGTGCGGGTCATCGGTCGCCTCCGTGAGCGGCGGGCGTGGCCGTCGGTACTTCGATGGTGCGGCGACCGAATTGAGGGTCGTCGAGGATGATCTCGACCGGAGCGTCGGGACGCCGGATCGTCCAGGAGACCTCTCGGCGGCCTCCGTCGGCGGCAAGCCCGTCGATCAGTTCATGAGGGGAACCTTGCAGGATGCGATCCAGATCCACGTCGAGGCCGATTCGGAGGGGCCGAATCGCCCGGTTGGTTCGAGCCATCGCGGTGCGAAGGGGAAGCCGACCATCGTTCCGAACGGCCATGCGAATCCTGATCACATCGCCCCCGAGATCATTGACTTCAGGCCCCTCGATCACCAACCGAGGTCGCATCGCCGCCAGATCGGCGAGGAATGCGGCATGTCCGACCGCCAGACCGTCCAGATCGGACGCCGGCGGATTGAGCGTGAACCCTGCGACCATGCCACCAATTTCCACCGGCCCCAGGTCCGGGTGATCAAAGGCCCGCCACTCCACGAAACCGGCCCCATCTCGGGCAGTGTCGGACCAGGCCAGCCATCCCGCGGCCTCGGGATCCGAAGCCGCGGGCGATTCTTCACCGGATTCCACTTCGGACGAGGCGTCGTCGGCTTCCTCGGACGTGGGATCCGGACGACCCCAGCCGGTGCTGGCAAGGGTGGGAATGCCCCGATGAGCGTACAACCAGCCATGGAGGCTTCCTCGGTCGTCCTCGTCTTCGCTTCGAACCTGACCGACGTTGGTCTTCCACGACGCCTGCAGTCGACGATGCATCGCTTCGTCGCCGGGATCGATCCCGATGGGTGTCCCACCGGTCTCGTCCTTCTGCTTGAAATCCGGCATCGCGACCGCGGTGTCATGCGAGCCGAAGACCAGGGCACCGACGATCCGAGGACGATCCAGCACCAGTTCGGCCAGGGCGAGCGCTTCTGGTTCACTCAGGGGATACGGTCCACTGGCCGCGTCGTGCTCGGTGAAGAGGTGCATGAAGTTCCGGTCCACGCGTACTTCGCCCGTGCCGTCCTCGGCGATCCGGCCGTCCCCGTCCTGATCCGTGCCTTCGATGAACATCGCGTGGGTCGGACGTTCACCCTCGCCCCGGTCCGGGGTCTTCATGAGACGACTCTCTCCCGGATCCGGCAGGTGGGTCGCGGGATGCTCGAGTGAGGGGTCGAGCATTCGCATCATCGAAATGATGCCGTCGCCGTTGAGATCGTTCGGGCCATCTTCATCGAGCAGGCCATCGCGATCGGCGTCGATCCGTCGGGCCCCGCCTCGCCTTCCGTCGTGCACGCCGTTCATCAGGGCTGCGATTCCGTCGGGATTCGCCCGGGGAATCACCAGAAACGTCACCTCTTCGAGGGTTGCGTCGTGATTCCGCAGAAGTTCCTCGGTCAGCCGCACCGCGTACTCGGTTCCCGCGGGATGGAGGGCGTCCAAACCGCCGACCACGAGAATCATGGGCCGTTCATCGTCCGACTGGAGATCCGAAGACACCGTGGCCACCAACAGCGGCCGCCCGTCCCGACTGGTGCCGTACCGATCGACCCGGACCCGGTTCGGTTCGGCCGCCGCCCAGTCGCGAACCCGTTGCTCGGATTCCAGTTCGCCGAGATAGCCGTCCCACGGCGTCGGGGGTCCGCATGCGACGGCGGCCGTCGAGAATCCGAGGAACGTGATGAGTGCAGATTTGATGAGCATGTTCGTTTCCGGTTCCGGGGCGTCGGATCCTGTTCAGAGTTCGAAACGCACCGTTGCGTCGTCCATGAGGTAGAGACC
>CAJWFU010000328.1:0-3777 GCA_913031315.1 uncultured Phycisphaerae bacterium
CGACAGGCGGAGCAGCGCATCCTGCTCGAAGAGCGAGAGATCTCCGCCCGCCGCCGACGCGCCCGAAAGAAGGGTGAGCGTCGGCCGCAGCATCTTTCCGCGATATCTGGCCACATGACCACAGAGATCGGAGACCGCCGGAAAGTCGCTGGCGATCTGCCGTTCGAAGATCCGGGACACCTCGCTCAAGGCTTCGGCGAGCGGCGCGGCGATTCGTTCGTGTCTTGGGTCGAGGTTGATCATGGTTCACAGAGTCCGGATCTCGGGGTTCGTTCGCCCCGAGCCACAGGATTCGTCATCCGGGCGTCACTTCTCGGCGGTGAAGTAGGCGATCCAGCCGGGGCAGGCCTCGCCTCGCTCCGCAGGCTCGAATTCCCCATCACCCTCGCCGGAGTCCTCCTCGGTTCCCTCCCACCAGACGGTGACGTTCTTGAACCCGGCTTCCTCGAGAACCTCCCGGATCTCGGGCAAGGACCAGAGTCGCCATTCATAGGAGAAGGCACGGGTCATTTCCGTGTCGTCCGGAAACCGAAAATGGATGTGATTGACGACGTCGTTGGTGACCGGATCGTAGAAGTGCTGGTCCCAGACGTAGGTGAAACCATCGAGATCGCGTTCCTCCTCCATCTCGGTGTACGACTCGCTTCCGCCGTACGCGTCGCAGATGAAGATCCCGTCGTCGGCGAGATCCCGATACACCGACGCGAAATACTCTCGGAGCCCGTCCCGGGTCTTGAAGATGAAGTAACTGAAGTTCATCGCCAGCACGGTCTCGACGTCTTCGACCCCGCTGTTCCGCACATCACGCATCACCAGTTCCACCCTCGCCTGCTGTTCGGCATCGAGTGAACTCAGATTGTGTTCCCGCCCCCAGTTCAGAACCTCTTCGTCGAGGTCGACGCCCACCGCGTGATTGTCTTCCCGGCGCTGGATCCATTCACAGGCCGCGGCGAAGGTTCCGCAGAAGTCCTCGCGAAGCCGCGTGGCGGTTCGTCCTCGAATACGTTCCCAGACCCGATCGACGAAGTCGATCTCGGGTTCGACCGCCTGGACCGAAAGTTCGTACAACTCATGACGGTCACTCCCTTCAGCGGTGCGCCATCCCTGCTTGACGGCCTTGGCCTGCTTCTTCTTTTCGGTGCGATTGGACATGGGGTCGAAGTGTATCGACGACGAGCCGATCGGACCCGCCACCCTCCGATCGTCGCCGCCTGATCAGTCCCACGCGGCGAGCATGATTCCCAGATCACCTCCGGCGACCAGCCCGTCACGATCCAGATCCGCCGGGCCTCCTTCGCGCCCCCAATCAGCGAGGAGAAGCCCGAGATCCGCCCCCCCGACCACCCCGTCCTGATCAAGATCCGGCGAAGGGGAGCCGCATTCGGCGTTGGAAATCGTCACACAGGTCGTATCCCACGCGATCACGCAGCAGAAGGGATCGGACTCACAGGTGATCTCGCAACAGACCACGTCGTCGCAACCCGGAATCTCCCGGGCCTCGTGACAGGGACCATGAAGCCCGCAGGACGGAATCGAATCACAGGCTCCACAGACCGTTGCGGCGATCGCCACGCAGGTCTCATCCCATTCCGCCTCGCAACAGAAAAGATCGACCGCACAGACGCAAGCATCCACCTCGGGGGCGGACGAACCCGGTGAACCGATCTCGCATGGACCGTGTGGGGGATCGGTCTCGATCCGAACGTCGTCGATCCGAGTCGCATCCCCGACACTCGAACCGGACGCGAAACGAAGTCGAAAGGGTCCTCCTCCCAGAATCGGCGTGAGATCGACCTCGATGGAACGGCATGCGGAATCGAAAGCCAGCGGGACCCGCGCCAGTTCGACCACCGTCTCATCCGCCAGACGCGCTTCGATCACCGGCCCGGACACCCCGGACTGGGTCTGGCAATCGAAGTGCAGTCGAGCGACCTCCGCGTCGGCGAGGTCCAGGCATCGAGTCTCGATCGTCGACCACGGGAATCCGCCGCCGAAACGGAGGGCCACATCATCGGGCCCCGCACAGGTGCCGGAAGTCGTGAGATACGGCCCCGCTCCGTCACAAGCGTCGAAGAGATCCGGAAAAGCCTGGCAGACCCCGCCCGGGATGTAGGTGTCCCCGAAATCGAGCTCCAGTCCGGTGAGGCAATCAGAGCCGCATTCTCCGCATTCCCCGATCGAAACGGTCGCGACGCAGGTCGCGTCCCAGGCCGTCTCGCAACAGAACGGATCCAAATCGCAGACGCAGGCCTCGGTCGCATCGTCGGTGCAACCCGCCACCCCCACCTCACAGCAATCGTGAGATTCCGGTGATTCACAGTCGGCGGCCTCCACGAACACCTCGTCGATGAGCATCACCGAAGTTCCCCCGTTGAACCATTCGACGACGATCGCTTCATCAGTCCCCGGGGCGACCTCCTCGACCAGAAGATCCAGACACGCCCCCCCCGTCGACTGGATCGGAACCTGGACCCCGTCGTTTGCATCACAGTCACCCGAAGAGACTCCGAGGCTGATCCACGACCCCGTGGTGTCGAGCCCTGCGACGTAGGTCCAGACCCGAATGCGATCACAGGCGACCACCGTTCGGATCGAGGCCCTGATCGACTCCCCGGGCCCGAGCCGCCAGGCTCCTCCCGTGGGACAGAACCCGTTGCCGACCTGACGCCCGTCGTTTCGACACCATTCGATGCTGGACCACGCCCCTTCCCGGTCGTTCGGGGAGGTGGAGAATTCAAAGGACTCCAGATGAAGGCCGACCCAGACCGGATCGCCTCCGGAACCGGGGGAGCCGAGGGTGAAACCCATGCTCCACGCAGACGTCACGGCCATCGCAAAGGCGAGGCACGGACCGAGGAACGAACTGAATCCCGTGGGTCGAGTCATGAGTTCACTCCTCGATCATGCCTCGCGTCCCCTCCCCGACCCATCGAAGTCGATGACAAGGGCCGGGGATTCCTCCGGAAATCCGCATGATCCGCACGACCCGCACGACCGGAATCAGAGACACTTCGTTCATGCGATCAACCCATGAATTCAGCCCCGCCACGTTCCCGGAATCCTTACCACGGTTCGGACCGGTCTTCGGAATCCTCCTCGCCGGCCTTGCCCTGGCGTCAGGCTGTACGTCGAAGCCGATCTCGTATTCCGAGCTTCCGATGCGGGATGGTTCCCTCGGAGTCGCCGTCGAATGGGACCGCGTGATCGAAGATTCCCTCAAAGCCGAGATCGTGGTGATCGGCGAGGAACATGATGATCCGTACGCCCACGGATTCCAGCGAACGCTGATCCGGGATCTCCTGGCCCTGGACGATCGCACGGCGATCGCCTTGGAAATGCTCGAACGGGACGAGCAGGCGGCGGTCGATGCCTGGCTCGACGGCGGCCTCTCCACTCGAGACTTCGTGACTGAAACCGGTTCGAAAGACTGGGGCGGCGCCGATTCCTGGTGGACGTTCTATCAACCGATCCTCGATGCGGCCCGGGATGCCAACGCCCCGATCATCGCTGCCAACGCGCCCCGGGAGTTCGTCCGGCAGGCCAGAATCGAGGGGTTCGAGGTCCTGGAGGCGCTCCCCACCGAGACCCGGGCGACGTTCGAACTCCCGATCACCCTGGAGCAGGGCGACTACTGGATTCGATTTCGGGACCTCATGCGGGAGATGCGGGAGGAGGATGTTCCAGAAGAAGAGATTCTTCCCATCTTCCGAAGCCAGATGGTGTGGGACGCCACGATGGCCTCTTCGGCCGTCCGTGCCCTTGATCTGCCGGAGATCG
>CAJWFU010000329.1:0-3771 GCA_913031315.1 uncultured Phycisphaerae bacterium
CACTCCAACGCTGGCGGGACTCGTCCTCGTGCACCGGGTCGACCCGGTCGTGAAGTTCGAGCATCGACAGGATCTCGCGGTCCAGACTGGCCTTTCGCATCTCTTCCGGGATGAAGTAGACGGAATCTCGGTCATGCATCGAGAAGATTCGGTTCATCGGCACGTTCGAGAACATGCCGATCTTCTCCATCACCGTCTCGTTGACCGGATTCTTCGCCCGGCAGGCGACGAGGTTGGGCTGGATGCCCGCTTCCATCAGTCTCTTGATTCCCAACTGGGCGGCCTTGGACTTCTGCTCGCCCAGGATCTGAGGCTCGAGGATGTAGGTCAGGGCGACGAAGCAGGCGGAACCCGGTCCTTCTTCGAAGGCGAGTTCCCGAAGGGCTTCGATGTAGAAGCCGTTCTCGTAGTCCCCGGCGGTGCCACCGACCTCCACGAAGACGACATCCGCAGGGCCGCCGTCACGACCCCCGTGCATCGCCAGTTCTCGCAGCTTGTATTTCACGGCCCCGGTGACGTGGGGAATCATCTGGACGTCGCGGCCGAGGTAGCCGCCGCGGCGTTCCCGATCGAGCACTTCGGTGTAGACCTGCCCCGCGGTGATGTAGTTCCGGCGGTTGAGGTTGAGGTGCAGCATTCGCTCGTAGGTGCCGAGATCCATGTCGGTCTCGAGCCCGTCGTCGAGGACGAACACTTCGCCGTGTCGATAGGGATTGAGGGTGCCGCTGTCGATGTTCAGGTAACCCTCCATCTTGATGGGGGCGACCGAAAGTCCCTTGTCTTGAAGCAGTTTGGCGAGGGAACTCGAGAAGATCCCCTTGCCAAGACCGCTCATGACGGTGCCGATCACCACCACGAACTTGGTTCGGCCGGGCACGTATCCATCGGGTTCCGGGCTGTACCACTCGGTGGATGCATCGCTGCGTCCGAAGCTCGCGAGAAACTCGGAATCCGACGCTTCGCCGTCTTCAGGGCGATTCCCGGAGTCGTCGAGATCCTGATGAGATTCGTGTCCGGAGCCGGAATTTCCGGCGTCGGCGTGACGTTGGATCGGCGAAAGTGGCATAGGGGAGACTACCGCGCCGGATCCGTTCCGCTCAACCGACCATGGGGGAGCCGTCGGGTCGTCCCCAAGCCGTGGTGGTCGATCCGCCGGCCTCAGGCCGGCGAATGGGCGAGTTTCCAGCGGGCGACGAACGCTTGATACTGCTCGGGGGTGTCGATCCCCGCACCGCTGGCAGGGTGGACCGCGACCGCGATCGAGCCGCCGTTCTCGAGAACCCGGAGCTGCTCGAGGCTTTCGAGCTGCTCGAGGGGGGATTCCGGCCAGGCCGCAAATCGACTCAGGAACGAGCGGCGGTAGGCGTAAAGACCGACGTGTCGGAGCGGAAGAGCCGATTTTGCATTCGGATCCGCCGGAGGCCGCACGAACGGAATTCGACTTCGGCTGAAATAGAGGGCGCGTCGGTTTCCGCCGACCGCGACTTTCACCACCGATGGGTCATCCGGATCATCCCGGGGGTCCCAGGGAGCCGCGATGGTGGCCATGTCCGCCGCTTGATCCAGATCGAGGGCTTCCACCACCGCATCGATCGTCCCGGGGTCGAGTTCCGGTTCATCGCCCTGGACGTTGACCACCACGGAATCCGGGTTCAATTCCGAACCGAGCCGTTCCACCACCTCGGCGAGACGGCTGGTTCCATTTGGATGGTCTTCGCGGGTGAGCATCGCCTCGATCCCCCCGGCCCGGGCCACGGAGATGATCTCCGGATCGGGGGCGGCCACGATGACCCGGTCGATGGTGGCGGCGGCAGCGGCGCGATCCGCCACGTGCAGGACGAGCGGTCGACCGGTCTCCGCCGCGAGCGGTTTGCCGGGGAACCGGGTGGAGGCCATGCGGGCCGGAACCACCGCGAGGGCGGGCAGCGGGCGGCTCAGGCGTCGATTTCCTTGACCAGGGTGTCCACTTCCTTCCGCTTCACGCGGATGTCGCGGTAACCGATGTCCTTTCGCACGATGGCGGAGCAGATCTCGGCGGCTTCGCGGGCGTCTTCCATCGAGTTGTTCTCGCGGGCGAGGTCGATGAGGCTCAGCATCAGGTCGTAGCGAATCGGAAGCTCTCGTTCCTGCTCCGTTCCTTCGATCCGCTCGAGGGCTTCACGGAACTCTCCGACCGCTTCCTGATGCCACCCTTCGTGCGAGAAGCACTTTCCGAGCATGTGAGTGGCTCGAGTCCGGTACTTCGCCTCGTCCTTGCACTGCTGGAACATCGACATCGCGTCTTCGTGGTGGCCACGCTCGAACTCGATGAGTCCGAGTTCGAACTTGATTCCACGGTCGGTCGGATACTTCTTGACCCGCTCGTTGAACTCCGACGACCTCAGTTCAAGGAGTTCCGCCTTCAGGGTGGCGACCGGCTCGGACTTCGGATCGGTTTCGATCATCTTCCGAAGGTTCTTGGTCATTCGCCCCATCCGGACATCGCCCGCGTTCATGCGGAATCGATACTGGCCGGTGGACTCGAACCCCTTGGTGTAGATCTCGATCGCGATGGCGTCGTCTTCAGCGGTGTCCCGCCGGCGAAGAAGCTGTGCGTACTTGTTGACGGCTTCCGGGGTCTCGGGGTTCTCCTCGAAGTCGACCCGGGCACGGTCCAGAGCTCGATCGGCACCGGCGCCACCCGCCAGGCTGTTGTCGTCTTCGAGCTCGTCCTGCTTGTCCGAGTTGCGGATGAGCTTTCGGAAGTCGCCGGACTCTCCGTCCTTGGACTGGTTGAACCCGCCCTCGGTGATCGCCCGCTGGGCGCTGAGTTCGTTGAGTTCGGAGATCAGTTCGCTATCCGAGGGATCGAGGGCGATCGCCTTCTCCGCGGCCGCGAACGCTTCCTTCCAGGCATCGACGCTGGTGAACGCGTCCTTGCCCTGGACCCAGAGGTTCTTGTTCTGCTTCTTCGCCTTGGTCATCATCGCGAAGAGGCGAGGGGCCAGCCATTGACCGAATTCGGTCTCGCCCGTCTTGCCCACGGCTCCGATGAGTTTCATCGCGATGCCCAGGTTGTTGATGTCCCGGGCCCAGGCGAATTCGTAGGCGGCCATGCGATCGGCGGGGTTGGGCCCGTCGATCGCCTTGATTTCCTTGTTCGGAGCGGCCTTCCCACCCGACTGAAGGTGCCGAATGCCGGCCTCGTAGATCGCCTGATGGGCGTCCATGTTGCCGGGATCGAATCGAATGCCTCTGGCGTAGAGGTCGATCGCGTAGGAGAAGTTGCCGGTCTGGGCGACAGTGCGAGCGTGCTCGAAGAACTTCGCGGCCTTGTGAGGCTCGGGCTGCCACCCGCCTCCGTCACCGGCACCTGCATCCTCGTTCTTCTTCTTCTTGCCGAACAGCGCCACGCGTCGCTCCTTCGCGAGGGAGAACCCGGAACCGGCGTCACGCTCGTCGCGTCGATCACCGGATGAACGTCTCCCGTTCCGAACCTCAGATCGTACCCCGACCGCGGGAAGCGGGTCAATGGTCCCCGGGCTGGCGTTCCGATTGGCACGCCTCGGCTACTATTTTCGGTTCATGGCACTCGAACCCCTCCAAATCGTCCGGTATCCGCACCCCGTTCTGGCTCGGAAGGCGGCGCCGGTCGGGGATGTCGACGAGCAGGTTCGTCTTCTCGCGGCCCGAATGATCGAATCGATGTACGAGGCGGAAGGGGTCGGTCTCGCCGCCCCGCAGATCGGTGACTCCATCCGCCTGTTCGTCGCCGATCCACGGGAGAGTGAG
>CAJWFU010000330.1:0-3767 GCA_913031315.1 uncultured Phycisphaerae bacterium
AACGGTTGGAATCAGGCATGGCGGAACGGGGGTACGAGCCGAAATTCGCCCGCCAGGTCTTCACTCAGATCCAGGGATTCAGCGGCTATGGCTTTCCCGAGTCGCATGCGGCGAGTTTCGCGCTTCTGGTGTACGCCTCCAGTTGGTTGAAATGTCGTGAGCCTGCGGCCTTCGCCGCGGCCTTGATCAACAGTCAGCCGATGGGTTTTTATGCCCCGGCTCAGATCGTCCGAGACGCTCGGGATCACGCGGTCGAGGTTCGTCGGATCGACATCGCGGCCTCGGATTGGGACTGCACGCTCGAGCGAACGGTGTCGCGTCCCTGGGATCAGCTGGAAGACGATGGTGACGGGCGTGATCAGCCGCGACGCCGAACCACGGTCGCGGTCGATCAGCCGGCGATCCGGCTGGGGCTTCGATTGGTGCGGGGGCTCGGCGAGCACGAAGCCCGTCGATTGGTGGCGGCGGTTCGATCTCACGGGCCGTTCACGCAGCTCGACGAGCTGAGGCGTGCGGCGGGCGTGAGCATGGGCGTGCTTCGTCGGTTGGCGCGAGCCGATGCGTTTCGTTCGATGGGATTCAATCGGCAACAGTCGACCTGGCATCTGCAGAAACTCCGCGACGAGGCACTGCCACTGTTCGATTCAGCCATTCCGCAGGAGGATCGGACGTCGGCGTCTGATTCCGGATCCACCGGACGAGGCGGTATTTCGGAGCCTCGGGCCGCTCTGCCCTCGGTTCCACCGATCGAATCGATCGCCGACGATTATGCCGCGTCAGGGCTGTCGCTGGAACGGCATCCCCTGGCCTGTCTGCGTCCCGTTCTGGCCAGGGGTGGTGTTCGATGTGCGGTGGAGCTTGATGACCCTGCGGTGACGCCCGATGGTGTTCGGATATCCGTCGCCGGAGTGGTTCTGGTGCGACAACGCCCGTCGACGGCCGGGGGAATCGTCTTCATGACCCTCGAGGATGAGACCGGGACCGCCAATCTGGTGTTCAAGCCTCGGGTCTACCGTCGACATCGTCGACTGGCCCGCCACGAGGTGGGAATCGTGGCTGCGGGCCGAATCGAACGTCGGGGCGATGTCGTTCATCTGGTGGTGGGCCGAGTCGAACGTCTTCCAGTTCCGCAAACCGAGCCGGCCGAGGATGGATCCGGAGTCGTCGATGGGATCATTCGGCCGCGTGATTTTCGTTGATTCGGACCCGAATGCTTTTCGGACGCACCCGCTCAGGCCGCACGGATCATCCCGATCAACCCCGGAAGCCCCCGGAAGGATCGGGTTTGTTCACCGGCCTTGGTTCGTGGGATCGATCATTCGATGATCCTTGCAGGCCCCGTTTCCGGGACCCAGGGAGAAGACGATGGGTGGCCGAAGCCTCTTTCCATTCCTGCCGGTGATCGTGTTCACGGTCATGGCGATGATCCCCGGGGCGACCTTCGCCTCGCCGGTGACCGGTGATGCTGAAACGAAGAACCGCATGCTGGCCCGGGGGACTCTGGAACTTCGGACCGAAGGCGGATCGCCGATGGTCATTCAGATCAGCGGCGTTCGCCATGAAGACGCGTTTCGTTTCGCGGGCTCGAAACGAATCGAGGGCGCCGACTGCACCATCGAGTACGACTGGATCGCCGACCTCGATCCCCGCGGCGGTGCGAGGTTGTCAGGCATCGCAAGCATCATCAACCACGCACCCCTGAAACGTGAGTTTGATCTTCGGGTGAGGCTTCCGCTGGATCCGTTGGTCACCGAGGGATCTCGAATCGGAGGCACGGTTCGAGTCACCCTGGTGATGGGCGATGATGGAGGCCGGGTCGATCTTCCCGCGGGAGAATCGCTGTGGGCGGCCATGATCGACGGCCAGCCGGCCAAGACGCTCCACCGCGGGCCATTCGCCATGGGCGGGCGGGCCAAGGGAACGAGTTCCGCCGATGCGAGTTTCGGCGCACCCTATCCCTCCTATGAAACATCCGCGGTCACCGACGACTTCGGGCTTCGGCATCGATTCCGATTGAGCGGGGGCGATGAGATACGATTTCGAAGCGAGTTGAAACTCGCCGGCGATCCGGCGAATTTCGTGCGCCGCCGAGCCGACGGCCCGGTACGGATCGGGGAGCGGGACACCCGGGTCATCATTGATCTTGGAGCTTCTTCCCGTCAACGCGAAGCCCGGGGTTCGGGGGTGACTCGGTCTCGCGGCTCGAAACGATCTTCTTCCAGGCAGCCGGTTCGAATCAACCCCGACGCTCGGCCGTGATTCGATCTCGACTTCGCGGGAAGGTCCGCTTCAAGGTTTGACCGGCCCCCGGCTGATGAGAATTGGAATCACCACGCTGTTGAACGTCTGGCGTTCGCTGATGTTCACGCCGAGTTGCCAGGCCCAGCCTGCCGGCCAGTCGGGAACGGTTCCGTGCGCGAACGGGGCGAAGTCGTACGCGATCGCAACCCGGCGATTCAGATCTCGAATCGTGCCGAACCATCTCCAGGGCTGACGAATGTCCTTGTTGGCCAGACCCTGACCACGCATCTGCCAGGGATCGAATGGAACCCAGCCCACTCCGGGAAGCCGGAACTCGGCCCAGACGCACATCGACGTGCGGCCACGAGGGAGTTTGGACTTGGTCTTGGTTCCCTTTCCCGAATCGATCCCGATCACCGGACGGGCGGGAATGCCTGCGGCTCGAAGCACGGCGACGGAGACGCAGACCAGATCGCCCGGTGTGGCCGAAAGCAACCTGGTCGCTTGCACTGCGCCATTCAGTCGAAAGCCGCGGATCCGGCCCTCTTCTTCCTGGACCATGGTGACCCCATCGACGTTTCGGAATTCGAGGATGGTCTTGCGGACCAGATCCTTCGCGGCGAGATACACCGGGGTTCGGCGAAGTTGATCACCGGCGAGTCGATTGACGAACGCCTTGAACACCTCGGAGTCCGACTGGATGAATTGACTGGGCGCCAGATGTCTCGTGGCCTCCGGTGACCATCGGCGGGGCCAGGTGAGGCGGCTGGCCGCTGCTTCGTCCACGGTGCTGCTGAACGCGATGGCGGGCCATTCCGCTCGCGTCACCAGCCCGCTGTAGCGGCCGGTGGGGACCTTTTGAACGATGCGTCGTACCTCGGCGTCCGCCGGACCCTCCAGGCCCCAGGTTCCGCGGAACCGACCGGCTTCGTTTCCTGCGACTCCGATCACGCCGCCGTTCACCTGAAGATGGCGAAGATCCGAGACTGTGAAGTTGTCCGCCACGATCGCGGAGATCGTCACGTCGCCGCCGCTGCTCGCCAGCAAGGGGCCATTGAGACCGTCGCCGAGACTGCCGACGTTGATCGAGAGTCCGGCGGTATAGCCTCGGGGGTCCGATCTGTAGATGGGTGGCAGTGGCCAGGCTGGCCAGGGATCCGTGGGGATCGGACCGGCCTGAGGTGTGGGCGGAGAGGCCGCTGTTTGCTGGAGCGGATTCCCGGTCGGAACGGCGGAGAGGGTGGAGACTCGGAACGGCTCTCTCAGGTACGCGAGGCGATCCTGTGCCTGGCCTTGGAAGCGTCCAACCGGTCTCGCATCGCGATACAGATCCTCACCTACGGCGGCGAGGGTCTGCCAGCAGACGGGCCCGCCGAGCCCGTGTGCCCCCCCTTTCCGATACTTGCGCTGGTCCGGGACTCGGCGGTGATCGTCCCACACCAAGGACCAATCGACGTGGTCGGTTTGTGCACGGGGCGGGTTGCCCAAACGCTGACGCTTTTGAACGCACACACCGAACTCGAACC
>CAJWFU010000331.1:0-3747 GCA_913031315.1 uncultured Phycisphaerae bacterium
CCCGGCCCCAATCCTCTGATACTCGTCGGCGACCACCGTCAAGCGGAGTCGGTGCCCCTTCTGACAGACGCCCAGTGCCTTGTAGAAATCCGGGGGGTGGTCCTGGCCCTCATCAAGAACCACGGTGCCCAGGGGCTTGGGTTCAGTGAGCATCTTTGGAATGATCGTGTCCCAGTCGTAGACGAATTTTTCGATCTGCGGCGCGTACTCTTGAAAGCTGTTCCACCAGTACTTCGAGAACCAGGAGTTGTAGGTCTTGACCGTCACCTTGTCATTCAGCTCTTTCCATTTGCTCGCATACGAGCGAAGCACATGGCCAAACATCACGAGGTCGACATTACCGCCTCTATCCGCCTGATCGTTGGCACGCATCATCGCGATGACGGTCTTCCCCGTTCCCGGGGGTTCCGTGACCAGCAGTGGCTTGTCCAGACCGACATCCTCCATGATGTCGAGCTGTTCGTCATCAAGATGCTTTCGCGGGGGCATTTTCACAGTGTCACTCCAATCTCCTTGGTCAGATCTTCGATCAAGCCTCGTTGTACACCGGGGCCACCGATGAGAAAACGTCGATCGAGAAGCACGTTCGCTGCTTCACATGAGGTCTCCGAAACGAGAGAACAGGCATGACAGGCCGCTCGGTTGAGTCCGAAAAGTCCATGACCATCGCTTTCGAGGCATAACGGGTCGGCCGAACACCACGACAGATCACTTGCGGCTCGCATCAACGTCGCCGCAAGCCGCGTCGACTCCCCCTGCCGCACCAGACCGCCCAGAGTTCCTTCCGAGTCACCATCCGCCGTGTAGATCAGCAGCCCCAGCATATCTTCATCGATCACGTAGATCCTCTCTCGCAGCGAAGAAGCCGCATATCCACAGTCGAAACACAGCTGCCGCATCAAGGCGTGGCTCAATGTGTGGATCGCGATGTACTCGAGCCGAGGTTCAGGAAGGAAACCTGCGCCATTCTCCATTCGATCTCCCAGGATGGATTGCCGAAGCATCCCCTCTGCCCCCAAATCGGATTGCCACGCACCGAAGTAATCCCGGTTGAACTCGAGAAAGATACCTTCACCGAACACCTCATACCCAAGACCCCAGGTGACATCGGTCTTGAGCGAGGGCTTCACCACTCGACCGCTTGGTTCCACTCTGTTGAACCCGCGATACGCCCGGACCTCGCGAAGCCTCGAGAGCATCGAGACTGACCTGACCATCGACCTCCACGCCTTGTGGAACGCATCGCCCGGCTTGTAGCTGGTGCCCTCGAAGTGCGAATGCCCCCTGAAGTCCTCCGGTGAGACGAGAACCGGAAACTCCTGCCTTCGGAGCCTCTTCTCGGAGTCCTCCTCAAACCCCTGTGGCCGTGCCTCCGGTTGGCCAAAGAGAACATCGTCAAAGATCGCAGGATCGAATTCGTTTTCGGCTCTCACCTTCTCAGCGATTTCCCTGAAATTTGGCTCCGGCAACGTCGACTTTAGATCGAGCAAGACCTTGATTCCAGGATGCTTTCTCAGGTTATCCCGAGATCTGGCCGCTGCAGCCGCTGCATTTGAAGTCTCTTCCGGAATGTCGAGTGCACTTCTCATGGACGGGAAATGGACATTCGAATCGCCTCGCTGAACCACCACCGAGGGGGCGTCGCATGTTTCGGTCACGGAGGAGAAACGTTGCCACGGCTGCCGACCACCGATGCCATGCATCTTGTAGTGCGTCAGCCCCTGACTGGTCAGACAGGGTTCTCCCGCATCCTTCTTCTTGATCAGTCCGGCCAGGCTCCGGCGCGCCTTGCAGTTCGGGTGATCGCACTCGATGAAGAGGGACTCGAGCCCGAGCCCGGTCTGCGCCCTGGATTCGAAGCGCAACTTCGGATCCTTGAGACAACCGGGCTTGTCCTTGTGGCACCAGCGATGCCAGTCGACATCGGACAGGTGCCCTGCCGTACAGACTCGGACGAATCGCATGGGGACCAGCGCCCGCGGCCTTCGACCACGGCACTTGGGATTCTCGCAGACCGGGACGTCCCTCCCCGCCAGCGATTTCTCGTCATGCAGAGTCCAGAGTTTCATTCGGCGGCACGACTGACAGAACAGCCATTCCGGGAATCGTCGAATTCGGACAGCCGGACTCTTCTTTCGTGCCTTCAGCTCCTCCTTGTTGGCCGGCTGCTTGATGTCCGTCCAGCCCTCCTCCACTGCAAGTCGCGGAAGATGAATGGACTTCATCGTCTCGGGAGACTCCGACCACAGTTCGAGGCCACAGACCACAAAGGACTCGTCACCGATATCCACCATGGCACCTGGCCCGTGGATGCTCGCCAACTGCCCCCGTCGGAGATTTCGTTCCAGTTCCTGCATCACCATTTCTCCACGCTCGTGGGAACTTCGCCGTCCACATTGCGCATGGACTGCAAGGTCTCTTTGGACTCATCCTTCAGGGGCGTTCCGAATCTCCGTATGAGGCCTCGATACTGGGCTTCGGATCGGTACTTGAAGCTTCTCCCCGCTGACAGCGCTTCCTCGATCGCTGCTCTCCACCAGTCGAAGATCTCCCTGATTCGTTCTTCGGCAAGTTCCCTGGAACCGGAGGCCGACTGCAACCGATCGACCAGTCGATTGAGAACATCCTGAAGATCGTCATCGGCCATCGTGGCCAGATCCTTGGCCTGCTCATCATCCGGAAGTCGCCAAAGACGGACCGCCAGAATCACCGCAGCGTGCAGGGCGCGATCGAGGGCCGGACCAGACTCAGGCGTCACACTCGTCGGCTCGACCCAGCGATACAACGCGTCGTGAAATCGACGAAACGACTCGAAATGTGATCGATCACGTGGCTTGGTCGGCGAGAAGTTCACGAGAACAACGCCCGCACCATCCCGCTGTCGGCCGACCCGGGAGGTCGCCTGGATGTACTCCGCGGTTGTCTTGGGCTGACCCATCACGATCATGCTGTTGAGGCGACCCACATCGACACCGACGGAGATCATGTTCGTGCACGGAAGAAGATCCACCGCTTCGGCATGGCCCCGTTCGAGATCGAGTTCCTTCAGTCGCTCGGGAACTTCCCAACCGGCGATGTTCCCGGAAAGCTCACGCACATTCGAGCACTTTCGCGGCCGAGGATTCAAGGCAACCTTGATGCGATCAGGAATGTCATCCCGACCGAGCGTCATCGTCTTGCCAAGCTCGCGACGTGAGTTGTGATAGGCGAGCGTCGTCCAGAACGTATCGGTCCTCGCTGATTCCTCACCTGCATTCAGCAGGGCGGCGGTGCTGTGGACCGTGTTCGTGACAGGACTGTGCGCCTGACCAAGCAGGCCGATATACCGCCGATTCGGCGCACCATCGGTTCGATCCTCGTGCATGAACCAGGAATCGTCGGCATCGACGCCCGGCGCCGGGAAGACGCGGACCTGACGAGCGTAGAGTCGCCGAGCCTGCGTGTCCGCACCCCGCATGGTCGCGGTCGCCGCCACGATCTTGGGCGACATTCCACGCTGCGCCAGCACCACGTCGATAGCGGATTCGTAGACGGCGGCGATCGTCCCGAGCGGACCGGAAATCAGGTGAAGTTCATCCTGGATGACGAGATCCGGGGGTCGGAAACTGGGGTTTCCGCTCACCGCCGGCGCGCCGAAGAACGCTCGACCTCGCCCATCCCAGGTGAGCATCGCGAACTTGTCGATCGTGCCGAGCAGAAAGCTCGGCGGATGTTCGTAGAGAAAGTGATCCACGACCTGAACGGGCA
>CAJWFU010000332.1:0-3726 GCA_913031315.1 uncultured Phycisphaerae bacterium
GTGGATGATCCAAGCCAGGCCATTGAATTACTGGAACGCCAAAACGGCCTTCTCGGCCTCTTGAGGGAAGGTAGAGATCCATGAATCCGGATTCCATTGACTCCGAGCCCCTTCTCGGCCGATGCCAATGGAGCGGGAGACCCCGAATCGTGATGGAGGCGTCGCGATGGGGTGTCCGGACTGACTCCGGAGCATGTGCCATGCGACTGGGAATCATCTCCGACGTTCACGGAAATCGATTGGCTCTGGAAGCAGTCCTTCGAAGCCTGGACAGCCTCGGCGTGGACCGGCTGGTCTGCCTCGGGGACGTGGTCGGATACGGACCAGATCCTGAGGCATGTCTTGATCTGCTTTTCGAGCGTCGGGCCCACATGGTGATCGGCAATCATGAAGAAGCGGTTCTAGATCCTGCCCTCGCCAACGGATTTCGTGAAGTTGCTCGCGAAGCGATCGGTTGGACGCGGAGACGCCTGCGGCGTGATCGGCCGGACCTGTTGGAGGCGATCGAGAATCTTCCCGGCATGGGGTACATCGGTTCGGCGGTCATGTGTGTTCATGACTCTCCGATTCCCGGCGGAGCTCGATATCTCCTGCATGCACGGCAGGCTGAAGATGCGTTTCGAGGGGTCGAAGTGCCAGTCTGCCTGGTCGGTCACACGCATCTTCCCACGGCATTTCAACTCGTCGGCGACGTCGATTCGGAATCCGGTTTTCCGGTGGTGTCCGTCCCTCGAAAAGGACTGCGGCGGGTGGAGATCGACGCATCCCAACGCTGGATCATGAACCCGGGTTCGGTCGGGCAGCCTCGGGACGGCGACCCGCGGGCATCTTTCGCGGTACTCGATCTTGCGGATGGGACCATGACCTGGGAACGAGTCGCCTACGACATCGCGTCCGCCCAGGATCGGGCGATCAACGCGGGATTACCCGCTCGAACCGCCGAGCGACTTGCGGTGGGCGCCTGATCCTCAGGCCCAGCCGATGGCGAAGAACACCGCGGTGAAGAACAGGTCGGCGAAGATGACCGTGACCACGGTCTGAACCACGGTGTCCGTAGTCGCCTTGCCGACGCCCGCCGCTCCGCCGGAGACCATCAGCCCGTTTCGGCAGGCGATGAGGCCGAGGATGGTTCCGAAGATCCCTGCTTTGAACAGTCCGGTGAGGAAGTCGCTGTTGGACAACTGCATGATCGTGTTGTCCTTGTACACCTCGTAGGGGATGCCGAGTTGGAAGACGCCGATCGCGCCTCCGGCAATGACCGCGGAAAGATCCGCGAGCACGGCAAGCAACACCAGGCTGATGGCGCTGGCGAGGACTCTCGGGACCACGAGGAATCGGACCGGGTTCAATCCCATCGATTCGAGAGCCTCGATCTCTTCGCCGACCACCATGGTTCCGAGCTCCGCCGCGATCGAGGCCCCGGCGAATCCGGTCAGCACGATCGCAGCGATCAGTGGGCCGAGTTCTCGAAACACCGCGACTCCGACGAGATTCGCCACTTTGTCGACCTGGCCGAACTGCTGGAGACTGGGAGCCGTCTGCAGGGCAAGAATCAAGCCGATGCTCGAGGAGACGAGCAGGACGATGCTGATCGACTGGACGCCGACCCGGACCATCTGGGATACGAACGCGGACTTGCCGAAGCGGATCCGGCTCGAGAAGAATGATCGTAGGACCCACCGAATGAGATCGATCAGAAGCCACATGAGACCACCCACGAATTCGAGGGTTCCGGCGACGACACCGCCGAGAGTCTCGATCGAGGCGATCAATGGTTTGTGTCGGACGGTGGTCTCCGGCATGATCAGCCTTTCAATGCCGACTCGAGGTCATTCTGGATATCGAACACGGTATCGAGTCGAGCGATCTCGAAGACGCTTCGAACGCGGGTCTGGAGTCCGGCGAGTGCGAGGGTGGCGGAATTCCGACGGCATTGCTGCATCGCTTCCACCAACGTCGCCACGCCCGAGGAGTCCATGTAGGAAACCTGCGAGAGATCGAGAATCATGCGGGTGGGTTTGCCGCCGATCAACTCCGTCAACTTCGCACGGAGCTGAGGGCTCGAAGCGAGGTCCACTTCGCCCAGAGGCCGCACGACCACGACTCCGCCGTCATTTTGCTCGACATCGATCGGGAAATCTCTGGCCATTGGATCAAGTCCACTTCATTGGGATTGGTCGGGCTTGGGCCCGGCTTCGTCTGGGGAATTCGAGGATTCGGGTTTCGGGGCATCCTGCCCCTTGCCTGGTGATTTCTCAAGAATGACTCTCATGCCGCCGGGGTTGCGAGGTTCGAAGTCACAGGTGTCGGTGATCTCTCGCATGATGTGCACGCCGAGTCCACCCGGGCGGACGTCCTCGAGCCGGCGAGGTGCAATCGATTCCGGATCGACTTGTTTTCCTTCGTCTTCGATCTCGATCCGGAAGCAGGGCTCGGGGTGATCGATGAGATGGAAGGAGATCCAGATGCGGCCGTCCGGACGGGAGTCGTATCCGTGTCTGATCACGTTGGCCAGGGCTTCGTCGGTCGCGAGCGCCAGGTGACCGCTCTCGACCTCGTCGAACCCGAATCGTTCCGAAAGGGAGAGCACCATCGATCGGACGGGCGCGAGCAGATCCGGTCGACTGAGGATTTGAAGCCGAATGACGGGATGAGAGGGTGTACTCATGCCTTGGGCTTCGTTTCAGAAGTTTGTGCCAGGGCGTCCGCCCAGCGAATCCATCGATTCGTCGCGGCGACCCGTTCCGCGAGAGGAGCCGAAGCCCGGTATCCGAAGTTCACGCCGGTGACCATTCGAAGGGTGTCACCCGCCACCAGGCGGGCCGCCGGGTCGGCGGACGCCAGCATTCGGATCAGATCCTGAAGGGTCTTCAGGTCGGGGCGGGCACCGTCCTTTTGAAACTGCTCGGCCACGCCGACCGCGGCATAGATGCGGCTGGCGGGGTCCGGGGCATCAAAACCGCCGGAAGGCACCGGAGGGGCACAACTGGCGATCGACAGGAGCGTGATGGCGGTCGCGAGCCATGAAAAGTGATCGGGTCTCCTCATGCCGACAGGATACACCCATCGGGCTGATCTCTTCGGGGCCGTGCCTCTGCCGGAGGGGGGGGTGGTAACCTTCGCGGTTTCCCAGAGCGCGACCCCTTTGAGACGTTCAAGGCCTTCAGAATGACTACCGACACCACATCAGGATCTTTCTCGGAAACCGCGAACCTGGTTCCGGCCACCGAGACCATTCCGATTCTCGACTTTGGAAGCCAATACACGCAGTTGATCGCCCGGCGGGTGCGTGAACTCGGTGCCTTCAGCCTGCTGGTGGCACCGGACACCGACATCGAGACGATTCGGAAATTGAACCCGCGAGGGATCATTCTGTCCGGAGGGCCCTCGAGTGTCGGCGCCTCGGGCGCTCCCAAATGCGACCCTCGGATTCTCGAGCTCGGCGTTCCGGTGCTTGGCATCTGTTACGGGATGCAACTGGCCTGTGAGATGTTGGGCGGCAAGGTGCAGAACGCGTCGCACCGTGAGTACGGTCGGGCTCAGTTGGACATCCTCAACGATCAGGGCCTCCTCGCCGGAATTCCCGAACGAACATCGGTCTGGATGAGTCACGGCGACCAGGTCACCGGACTGGCCGAGGGGTTCGAGGCGGTCGCCGCCACGGAGACCTGTCCCTTCGCGGCGGTCCGGCATCGCGAACGTCCGGTCTGGGGCGTTCAGTTCCAT
>CAJWFU010000333.1:0-3724 GCA_913031315.1 uncultured Phycisphaerae bacterium
CATGCGGCGATCGTGACGCCGGTGCTCGCGTCCGCGGTCTCCGGCCTGCTGCACGGCGACGCCAACGATGAGAATCTCCTGCTCGATGGTGATCGGGTGGTGGGCATCCTCGACCTCGGTGACGCCTTGTACGGCGCCCTCGTCCAGGATCTGGGAATCACCCTCGCCTATGCGGCCCAGCATCCCGATGCCGGCGACCTGGATCTCGCCGCGGCGGTGGTCGAGGGGTATCACGGCGTCCGTCCGCTGGGGCCCGACGAACGTCGAGTGCTGTTTCCGTTGCTGCGTTCGAGACTGGCGTCCAGCGCCCTCATCGGCGCTGCGCGTCGGTCGGAGACCGATGACCACGCGACCTGGTTTTCCCATGAAGAGACCACCTGGGCGACCCTCGAGCGTCTTGCATCCCGATCTCCGGCCGCGGGAGAAACGGCGCTCTGTGGTGGACTCGGGGTTCCGGTTCCGGAGGTTCCCGACGCTCAGGTGCTGGCCACGGCCCGCCGGGCGGTAATCGGGCCGAGCCTGTCGATCAGCTACGACCAGCCGCTGCACATCATGTCGGGGGTGGGTCAGTACCTGTTCGCGGCCGACGGCCGGCCGTACCTCGATCTGGTCAACAACGTCTGTCATGTGGGTCACTGCCATCCCCGGGTGGTCGAGGCGCTGACCGGGCAGGCGGCACGGCTCAACACCAATACGCGGTACCTGCATGAAGGCCTGGTCGAGTACGCGGAGCGACTGGCGGCGCTATTGCCGGATCCGCTGGACACCGTCTTCCTGGTCACCTCCGGTTCGGAGGCCAACGAACTGGCACTCAGGATCGCCAGAGCCGCCACCGGGTCCAACGATGTTCTGGTGATCGATGGTGCGTATCACGGTCACACCGGCAATTGCGTGGCGATGAGTCCCTACAAGTTCGACGGCCCGGGGGGGACGGGGCGACCGGACTGGGTGCACGTGGCTCCGAGTCCGGATCGGTATCGCGGATTGATTCGCGGCGACGGTGATGACGTCGGGGCGGCTTACGCCCTCGAACTCGCGACCGTGGTGGGCGAGGCGTGCGCCCGTGGCCGATCGATCGCGGGGTTCTTCGCCGAACCGATTCTCTCCTGCGGCGGTCAGGTCCCGCTTCCCCGTGGCTACCTTTCCGCGGCGTTCGCCCACGTCCGCCGGGCCGGAGCTCTCTGTGTCGCGGACGAGGTCCAGGTCGGCTTCGGTCGGGTCGGAGATTCCTTCTGGGGCTTCGAACTTGATGCCGCTGACGGTGGGGAACCGGTGGTGCCGGACATCGTGGTGATGGGCAAGCCCATCGGCAACGGACATCCGATCGGTGCGGTGGCGACGACTCGGGCGATCGCGGAGAGTTTCGCCAACGGCATGGAATTCTTTTCGACTTTCGGAGGGAATCCAGTCAGTTGTGCGGTCGGGAACGCGGTGCTCGACGTGATCGAAGACGAGGGGCTGCAGGTGCGGGCTCGTGAATTGGGCGACCGCTTCCTGACCGGGCTTCGGATGCTGCAGGATCGCCACCAGGTGATCGGCGATGTCCGTGGTCGAGGTCTGTTTCTGGGGGTCGAGTTCGTCGGGGATCGCGATTCACTCGAGCCGGCGGCGGATGTCGCTCACGCAGTGGTTCAATCGATGCGAAGCCGTGGCGTACTCCTCTCGACGGATGGTCCGCTTCACAACGTCATCAAGATCAAGCCGCCGATGACCATCGGCCACGCGGATGTCGACATGACCATCCGTGCGCTCGACCAGGTTCTTGGTGAACTCTCGTTCTGAGCTTGCCTCGGCGTACGAATGAGTTCTTCAAACTTCGAACTCAGGGCAATTCCCGAATCCGAAGATTCCGGAAGTCGATGGGAGATCCTTCGCTTTCCAACGCGAGGTATCCGCTCGCAGGCGTGCATTGATTGCCGCCCGATACTTCGATGCCGTTGACCCAGAGTCGAACTTCGCCGTTGATGGCCCGGATGTAGTAATGATTCCACTCGTCGGTGTCCCGCGTGGTCTCCCGGGTGGGGAAGCTTCTTCGTCCGTTCGGAGAGGTCGGGGGGAAAGGCTTCATGGTCGACGCACCCACGGGAAAGACGTCTCCGTGACAGGTGAACCAGTCGGCCTTGCGACCACCCTTTTCGTAGTTGGTCTTGTATCCCAGGTCGAGTACCTGGACTTCGATCCCCTCGGGGAGTCCGGGTTCCTTCAGGCGGTCGAGCGACTCGATCGGTGACCAGAGGAAGATTCCCGAGTTGCCGGCGTCTCTGAGATGGCGCCACTCGCAGACGAGTTCGAAGTTCGTGTACGGCTTCGTGGAGCGGATCACGCCGACCGGATCGCCGGTGCAGTGGACGAAGCCATCCTTCCACTGCCAGGTGTCCGGCTTGCAGTTCACATTGACGAAGTCAGCGGCACCGAGTGAACGGAAGCCCGGAGCGGTTCCATCCATGATCGCAGCCGGATTCCTCTTTGCAGGGTCGTCCGGACGATCGTCGGTGGCGGTGACCATGGAGGCCCCGCAGAGCAACACGAACAAGGCGAAGAAGAAACGAAGACGATTGATCGGCATGGACTGCTCCAAGGTCATCAGGGCGCATCGGTGGTGAGTGAGAACGTCGAGGCGCAGGTCTCGGCCCGAGGAATCCACTTTCCTCGGACGGGCAGGATCACATCATGTAAGAGTCGGGGTGGAGACGGACGCGAACCCGGTGAGCGGACCAACATCGCTCGAACCTCGTCGTTCGTTTCCAGGGGGAGTCCGGCCGCCTTCGCAGGCCGAAGAACTCAGGCCTCGTGTTCGAAGCCGGTGTCGATCGCCTTGGGGTCCGCGGAACCGGATGCCGAATGATCGGAGGTGATCTGTCCGGCCGCCGAGACCGAGAGCATGGCGATGGAGGGGACCCCGCCGTTCTTGGCGTGACGCACAAGGCGGATCTCGGGGGCGACCTCGGAAACCGAGTAGTCGGACATGGATCGAGTCTTTCGAGAGGGAACAGGGAGCAGCCTGGGAAAGGCCGGTGTGGCGACGGGAATCGCCACCGGGGGATGGTAACTCATCAGGCCATTCGTTCCCAGATCTTTTCCCCGTCTCGGGGACACTGGTACTTCACGTCGATGGTCGTGCCTCGGTGCAACAGGTCACCTGCGGACGCATCGCAGTGGCCGCTTGATTCGTAAACAATTTATTCTCAGTTACTTACTGCATCATCCGGCCGGGTCCCGGATGGGATCAGGCCTCGTAACGGTCGGTGATGAAATCTCGGATGGCGCGGCGGACTTCCTGGCGACACCAGGTCTCCAGGCCGACGCCCGTGTCCGGGTCGTGACTGTCTATCGCGTGGGCCAACGCAGGTGCCCCCACCCGGACCAACGGGGCTCGTGGCACCCGGAATGGGAGCTGTTTCGCCGTCCAGTAGGCCGTGGAAGACACGATCTCGAAGTGATCATCGATGGTGGGGGTTGGCATGGTGGAGAGTTCGTTACCGCGGGAGTGCGCGATGCATCTACCTCCCCAGTCATCGTTTGGAGACTCATCAAAGTCGGCCAATGGACTGAGAAAGCGTTTTTTTGCCGGTGACTGGTGTCGGCTTTCTGAATCGGGCCTTGGCGACACCCGGATCTGGGCGGATGACGAGCGAGAAAAAGGGGCTTTGAGATTCACTCCACCACCCCGGAGGGATTTCCACCACAGGCCGCCAACGGTTCGGATGGCATCCTGTCCACGGAG
>CAJWFU010000334.1:0-3721 GCA_913031315.1 uncultured Phycisphaerae bacterium
CGTGCTGCTGCTCCTCGGCCGCTCACCCAGCCGCATCGCCCTGGGCGAGATCACCGCCGCCTTCACCGCGTCTTTCATCGCCACCGCCACCCTTCCGCTGCTTCATGGCGACACCGTTCTGACCACCGTGGCGGCGATCATCGTGCTGGTCCCGGGCCTGACCCTGACCATCGCCATGCGGGAACTCGCCATGGGACACCTCACGTCCGGAACCGCGAGGTTGATGGGTGCCATGAAATCGTTCGTGGCCCTCGCCTTCGGGGCCGGCATCGGAGAGCAGGTCGGAAGCCTGATCATGAACGGCGGACCGCCCGAAACCACGCTCGCTCCGCTCGGCGGCATCGGTGTGCTCCTCGCGGTGATCGGCGCCGGACTCGGCCTGATGATTCTGCTCGAAGAATCGCCGAAGATGGCACCCTGGTTCATCGCCGCGGTGCTCGTGGGATGGGGTTCCATCCATTTTGCCGGTCCCATCGGCCCACCGGAGGTGTCCGCCGCACTCGCCGCGTTGGTGGTCGGCCTCGCGGGCAACCTCGCCAATCGGATCCTCGGACTCCCCGCCGCGATTCTCGTGGTCCCGGGACTGATCGTCCTCGTACCGGGGGCGCTGGGATTCGCGGGCATCCGCGCGCTGATCGCCGAGGACGCCGTGGCTGGATTGGAGACGATCATCGACACCGCCCTCATCGGCGGAGGTCTGGTGGCGGGACTCCTGGTCGCGACGTTGTTGATTCCGCCAAGGTCGACCCTGTGATTCGCGCGAGCCGCCTTCTCATCGGAATCCTCACGCTGCTTGGCGGCTGCGGAACGACCCCCACTCCCTTCGGCCAGGCGCTCGAAGGTTCGCTGATCGTTCTCGACCGTTCCGAACCGGCCACCGTGGACGACTGGCGGCGATGGCTCGAATCCCATCCCCCGGAACGGCTGCTCGCACCGAATGCGCCGGGAATCGATTCGACGCCGATTCCTGAATGGTTCGAGGCGACCGCGTATGCCGCCCCGATCCTCTCCGCGGTGCGGCGGCCCGATTCCGACCATCGCCATTCCATTCTCGGCCCGCCCCCCGAAGAGATCCCCGCTTCGGAACTGCCGACCCGCCGGGAACAGGCGGCGGAGCCTCATCTGGGTCCCGCACCGCTCGGCTGGGTCGCCGACGGACTGGACGCCTACCTCGCCGAAGTCAACGGTTCGGTGGCGCTCCGCTTCCCGGATGGAACGCTGGCCTGCCTCGACTGGGTTCGAACCAATGAACGCCCGTACACCAGTCTGGGCCGCAGGCTGATCGAAGAAGGCCACGCCGAGGCCGAAGGCCTCACGTTGAAGACGATTCGCCGACTGCATCAGCGTGATCCGGAACTTGTGGAATCGCTCATGCTGGACAACGACCGAATGGTCTATTTCCAAACGATTCCACGTGATCGTTGGCCGGAGTCCTCGACCGGAGTCCGACTCGTCCCACGGCATGCGGCCGCGGTGGATCCCCGGACCATTCCCCTGGGGAGCGTGCTTCTCGTGGAGCGTCCGGATGGCACCCGCCTGATCGCCATGGCGGTCGATACCGGTGGGGCGATCGTGGGCCGACGGATCGATCTCTTTCTCGGCGTCGGCGAAGAAGCGATGGCCGAGGCCGGCGATGTGGTCGAATCGGTACGGATCTCGATTCTTCGGCCCGGTCGAAGCGGTTCGGAGATCGGGACCCGAATGAACCGAGGAGCCATCGATCGGGTGGCGGCCTCTTCCGCCCGCTGAGGGGAAGCGCGGATGAAAAGTCGCGGCATCCTTCGCGGCCGTCAACCGAGCAGCAGTCGTTCCACCGCCGGAATGGACATCGTGACGAGCACTCCACCCGCGGCGGCGATGGAGATCGCGAGCCCCACGAGGATCACGACTTCGGCTCCCAGCACCACCGCGACCCGGCCCCGACCCGCCCCGATGAGATGCATCGTGTCGATCTCGGTCGCCCGAATCCGGATCGAAAGCGCGATCACCACCGCGACCAGGAGTGCCGTGGCCACCGCGACCGCAGCAAGCACCGCGAGGAGAATTCGGCGAACCCGAAAAACCTCGACCAGAAGTCGTTCGATGACTTCCGTGGCGCGGACGACCTGCATGGGCAGGCGCCCGACATCCGCCCGGCCGAGCAGGATCGTGCCGGCCTTGCGATCACGCGGCAGGAGAATCGCCGCGGTCACCGGACGTTCTTCCGGCGGGCCGTGGAAGTGGAACGAATCACGATTTTCATCCGTGATCTCGACGAACTCGCGGACCTTGGCACTACCGACCACCACGCCATCCTGACGCCCCATCACCAGTTCCGGATCATCGGCGTCTTCCAGTTCGTCGTGTCCGTGCGCAAGGCCTTGCACGATCCAGGCGGTCTCGAGCGAGGTGAAGACCACCTCGTCGTCCGCATCGCCGGTCGGCGCGAGCACCCCGACCACTCTCATTCGAAGGGGATACGCCCCCGCCAGATCGAACATCTCGCGGGGTTCGGTGGTGATTCGATCATCGACCGCGATGCCCGCCCGGGTCGCGACCGTCGCACCCACGATGCACTCGCCGGCCACCGCGAAAGGACGGCCGTCAGCGCAACGAAGTCCACGAAAACGAACGTAGCCCGGATCCACGCCAACCAGCGGGCCACCTTTCACCCGGTCTCCAAGCACGATCGGCAGTGCGGTCGCGAGATCACCTTCGACCAGGGCATCGATCTCGCCGTAGCGAACGATCCGCTCCGGCGGCGTCCGAAAGTAGAGGGCGGAGAGCACCAGATCGATCGGGGCACCGGGGGCGCCGGCCACCAGCGGGGTCGCCTCCGCTCTGGATCGCAGGGATCGTTCCCCGGCATCGACCACGCCATCGACCGCGAGCGGAAGAAAGCCGACCAGCGACAGGGCGAGCAGCAGCAGCGCGGTTCGGCCACGATGATGACGAAGATGCCGGACCGCAAGAAAGATCGAGTGACGAAGGACGCTCATCGATCGGGCTCCGAATCGGTGGCCGCCACCGCCGAAATGTCTCGTCCGAGGTCGATCACTCGATCGAAAGCGTCCAGAAGATCATGGTCATGGGTCACCGTCAGCACTGCAGCATCTCGATCCCGGGCCGCCGCCAGCAAGGCTTCGAGAATGACTCGTTTGTTGGCCGGGTCGAGGTTGCCGGTCGGTTCATCCGCGAGCACCAGCCCCGGCTCGGTCACCAGGGCGCGACAGATGGCGACCCGTTGGCGTTCACCTTGACTCAGAAGCGGAATGGAGCGTTTTCGCAGCCGTTCGATGCCGAGTCTTTCAAGCAGGACCCCCGCCCGATCCCGGGCATCGCGATCGAGGCGCCCCGCCCCCAGGCGAAACGGCAGCAGCACGTTCTCCGTGACGTCGAGGTGTTCAAGCAATCGGAAGTCCTGAAACACCACCCCCACGGTCGAGATCCGCACCCGCCGCCGCTCCCCTTCGGAGAGTTCGGAAACATCCTGCCCGTCCAATCGGACGGTTCCGGAGGCTGGAAGGAGAATTCCGGAAGCCAGCCGCAGCAAGGTCGTCTTCCCGCAGCCGCTGGGACCGATGATGGCCACCGATTCACCGCGTTCGATCTCCAGCGAGTCCAATTGCAGACGAAATGCCACTCCCCCTTCGCGGGGAGCCGGATAGTCGAATCGAATACGGTCAAGTCGGAGCATGGAGACGGAGGGGCCAGGTTTCGATGGCAACAGCGGCCGGGAGTG
>CAJWFU010000335.1:0-3711 GCA_913031315.1 uncultured Phycisphaerae bacterium
CTGCTGGCAATGACGGCCCGCTCCCTCGGGCGACGCCGAAAAGACCTCAGTCAGGGACTCTGGGGCGTTCTGGCGATGGTGGCATTCACGAGTGGTTCGTATCTGGTTCGAAACCTCGCGGGGCCCGGTACGCCTGAAGCGGGCGCCGCGATCAGCATCTGGTGGGCGAGTTTTGCCATTGGTCTCCTCGCGATCGGTTTCATTCGTTCCATCGCTCTCGTCCGACATGTCGGGCTGACCCTTCTCGGGTTCACCGCGGTCAAATTCCTGCTGATCGACCTTCAGGGAACCGAGACCGTCTACCGGGTGATCATCGCCCTGGTGATCGGGCTTCTCCTCGTGGGGACGAGCGTCGTCTACGCCCGCTTCGGCCGGACACTGGATTCGAGGCCGGCGGATGCGGAGGACCTACCATCGGGGCATGCCGAGTCCGATCCCTCCGACCCCCGAGACTGAACAAGGCAGAGAGGTGCCGCCCTCTGGTCTGGACCGACTGCAAGGGTGGCTCGCGAGCCGAGACTTCTCGCCCTGGCCCTTTCAGGTGAGGACCTGGGCTGCCTACGCGGACGGACGCAGTGGGCTGGTTCACGTACCGACCGGGAGTGGCAAGACCTGGGCCGCCTGGTTCGGCCCGCTGGCGGAGATGCTCGATGACGCCGAAGCGGGGGATCCGATGGATTCCATCCGGGTGCTCCACGTCTCACCCCTTCGAGCGGTGGGGCGTGATGTGCGACTGGCCCTGGAGCAACCGCTCTCGGGCGTCGCGGCCGAGGGGGATTCCGGCATTCAGATCGGGGTGCGGTCCGGTGACACCACCGCCGCGGAGCGGGCTCGCCAGCGAAAACGTCTGCCTGCGACCCTCGTGACCACTCCGGAGTCCTTGAGCCTGCTTCTCGCGCAGAAGGACGCTCCGACCCGATTCGGGGATCTACGGTGCGTCATCGTCGATGAGTGGCACGAGCTCATGGCGAGCAAGCGGGGGGTGCAGGTCGAACTGGGACTGGCTCGTCTTCGCCGGTTCAGTCCCGGCCTTCGGACCTGGGGACTTTCGGCCACGTTCCGTGATCCGGAGGCGGCGGCGGCGCGGCTCTGTGGAGTGGGGACCGGCCAGGAACCGCCAATCGTGATTCGAGATGAAATCGACCGCCCGGTGGTGGTGCGGAGCCTGCTGCCCGAGGACGCGGAATCACTTCCCTGGGCCGGCCATCTCGGTATTCGCATGGCACCGAGGCTTCTGGAACTCCTGAATCCCGACGTGCCCACGCTGGTCTTCACCAATACCCGTTCGCAGGCGGAGCGGTGGTACGAGGAGATCCTCAAATCCCGGCCCGAGTGGATGGAGCGGCTCGCGCTTCACCATGGATCGATCGATCGCGAGGTTCGCACGCGGGTCGAGGCCGGGCTCAAGGATGGCACCATCGGCATCGCGGTCTGCACCTCGTCCCTCGATCTGGGGGTCGATTTCTCTCCGATCCAGCGAGTGGTCCAGATCGGATCGCCCAAGGGGATCGGCCGGTTGATTCAACGGGCGGGCCGCAGTGGTCATCGACACGGCGAGTCTTGTGAGGTGATCTGCGTACCGACCCACGCGTTCGAACTGGTGGAGATCGCCGCGGCCCGACAGGCGGTGGCGGGGAATGAGATCGAAGCCCGCCCGGTTCATGATGCCGCGCTTGATTGTCTCATCCAGCATCTGGTCACCGTCGGTCTGGGAGGAGGATTCCAACCCGACGAACTCTTCGACGAGATCCGGACCACGATGGGCTACCGGAATCTGGAGCGGTCGGCGTTCGACTGGTGTCTCGCACTCGCGGAGCACGGTGGTTCGACCTTGCGACGGTACGAGAAGTACCACCGAATCGTCCGAGGGGAGGACGGGCGGTACACCGTGCCCGGTCGTCGACTCGCCGCCATTCACCGTCTGAACATCGGGACCATCACGGGCGATGGCACGATCGTCATTCGGTATCGAAACGGCACTCGGCTCGGTTCGATCGAGGAACGCTTCATCGCTCGACTGGAACCCGGCGAGGCCTTTCTCTTCGCGGGCAAGTTCCTGGAGTTCGTGACGTTGCACGACATGCAGGCCATCGTTCGGCCCGCATCCAGACGGGCGACGCTCACTCCTCACTGGGCGGGGACGAGGTTTCCGTTGTCCACCGCGCTCTCGGCCGCGGTTCGTCGAACCCTCGACGACGTTCGGCGTGGGATTCTCGATGAACCGGAAACCGCGTTCGCAGCGCCGATTCTCGAGGCGCAGTCGAGGATCTCCCGGATCCCCGCGGGCGGGACCGTGCTCGCGGAAGTGATGCGAAGCGATGACGGCGACCATCTCTTCCTTCATCCCTTCGAGGGGCGATTGGTCCACGAAGGGCTCGCGGTGCTTCTCGCGCTTCGTTTCGGCCGATGTCGACCCATGAGTTTCGGCCTCAGCTTCAACGATCACGGCATCGAGTTCTTCGCGGAGACCGGAGTCGATGATCGCATGGACTTCGCGGGTCTGTTGGCAACGCAGGCGGCGACGCTCTTCACGTCGGAAGGACTGGTCGCGGATCTGCTCGAGGGTGTCAATCTCGGTGAACTCGGGAAACGGCAGTTTCGGGAAGTGGCGAGAGTGGCCGGGCTCGTGGTCCAGCGGTATCCCGGGAAGGAATCGACGGCGCGGCAGTTGCAGGCGGGGGCGTCGCTCATCTACGACGTCTACCGTGAATTCGATCCCGAAAATCTTCTGCTGGGGCAGGCCGAGCGGGAGGTCATGGAGCGACAGTTCGAAGAGCGTCGGCTCTCGTCGACCCTCGAAAGGCTCGGAAGCGTGCCGTTGGAGATCGTGGAGATCGACCGGCCGAGTCCGCTCGCCCTTCCGCTTCTGGCTGATCGCCTCGGAATGACGCTCTCGACCGAGAGTGTGCTGGAACGGTTGAGAAAGATGGGAGTGGAGCGGCCGGAGAGTCGCGTCGCCACGGAATCCTCCGGTTCGAGATCGTCCTCGTAACCAACTCGAAGAGTCGCGGGTGGCTCGCGGAAGCGAGGCCGTCGGGGCCGGGGCGGAGGCCGTCCTCGGTGGTGATGTCGGCGGAGGGGGACCTTCAGGTCGCCACGACCTGACCTTCGGCGATCACGAAGACCTGTCGGTCGCGGTCGGGGTCGGAGTGGACTCGGGCGCCTCGTGCGAACGGCGTGAAGGCCGGGAGAACCATCTGCCGGAGATCGAGCAGGAACGCATGGGCGAGAACCCTTCGGGCGCCCTCGCCGAGCGAGAGCACGGGATGAAGATGTCCGGCCAGAAGAAAAGGGGCGTCCTCCGCGATCTCATCGCCCGACGGCCGAGGATGATGGCGAAGTAGAAAAGGGCCGGTTCGACGTTGATCGCCGTCGTCGTCGATGCCCCAGGAGCGAGGAATCGACACGTCGGCGTCGTGATTTCCGCCGATGAGGGAGATCGGGGTGGTCATCCGCCGTCGCCAACGGGCGAACAGATCGACGATCGGATCTTCCATGCCCTCCTCGCAGTGGACGAGATCTCCGAGGATGGTCACTCGGCCCGCGCCGCAGCGATTGATGGCTCCTTCCAGTCGTTCCAGTGACTCTTCCGCGATGCCCTCGGGCATCGCGACTCCGAGGGAACGGTAGGTTTCAGCCTTGCCGAGATGGAGGTCCGCCGCGAGGAGGAGATCCAGCTCCGGCAGGTGCAGCGTTCGTTCCGGCATCAGC
>CAJWFU010000336.1:0-3698 GCA_913031315.1 uncultured Phycisphaerae bacterium
TACATGGCGAAGGGGCGATACGCCCGAGCCACGGACCGTCTCAAGGATGCGTTGCGATATGCACCGGGAAATCCGCTGATTGAAGCGGCCCTCGCGAACGCTCAGATCGGTTTTGGAGCCTTCTTCTCGGCGGAGCTCACGCTCGGGCGGCTCTTCCGAAATCACTTCGAGGTCGCGGGTGCGGTGTTCGATGGTGAGGATCTGATTCCCAACCGAACGAATCTCCTCCTGAATGCTGCTGATATTCGCGACCTGATCGCGACTCGGAAGCGGGAGGGATCGCGTGCCTCGGGTGGGTTGGGACTGGTGCTCGCCTACATCGGATGGCAGGTCGATGATCGCGAGATGATCAAGGAAGGCCTTGAAACCATGAAGGGGTCCCGGCGTGAGGGACTCGTCGAAGGTCTCGAGGTGGTCTGGCTTGCAAGCCCCCCGGCCGACGAAAAGAAGCCCACTCGGAGCGAGTGAGGGCCGGTAAGAGCCGCTCTGACAACCATTCTTCCCGATGGGCTCGAACCCTGGGACCGTTTGCTGGACTCGGTTGTGAAACGACGCCGATGTAGGAGACATGAGTCTCTTCGGCGTACCACCCGAAATTTCAGCGCTTCAGGCGACGCAGGCGCAGCGTGAAGCGGCGAAGGCCCGCGATCGATCTCGTTTCGCATCGGAGCGTGGCCGTCGAAGCGACGAGGATTCGGGGAAATTCAGAGTCTCCGAACTTGAAGACTCCGCGGACATCCGCGGGCTCGACGAAGAGGACTCGAACGCCGATGAAAGAGGGCGCCGTCGTCGTGAGTCCGATCAGGAGGGTCTCACGTCCCGAAAGCAGAAGAACCGGGATGCCGGGGAAGACGCGTCCCACATCGACATCACGGCCTGACCGCGATCGACCCCCGACCCGGATTCAGGCCGGGCGTCGCCGCAGGCTTCGGGCACTTCGAATACCGAGGCTGCGGTGGATGCGAAGCGTCGCGTCCGACTTGTTCAACGTGTAGAAGTGGATGCCGTCGACATCATGATCGAGAAGATCACGGCACTGTTCCGACGCCCAATGCAGTCCGATCTCGGCAACGGCATCCTCATCATCGTGGTCGGCACGAGCCAGCGCCCGTTGCAGTGATGCCGGAAAGACCGTGCCTGCCGCGAGTCCGGCCATCCGAACCACGCTCCGCCTGGTGCTGATCGGCATGATTCCGGCGATGATCGGGACATCGATTCGCTCGATACGGCAGCGATCCCGCCAGTCGAGGAAGGCGTGATTGTCGAAGAAGAGCTGAGTGCAGATCCAATCCGCGCCCGCGTCGACCTTCGCTTTCAGGTGAGCCATCCCCTCCAGCGTGTTGGGCGTGGCGGGGTGTCCTTCCGGAAATCCAGCAACCCCGATTCTGAAGGGGTGCCGATGCCGGTCACCAAAGCGTTGGATGTGTTGCACGAGTTCCGAGGCGTACTCGAATTCACCGGAATCCGGATCACTCCCGTCCTGCGGTGGATCTCCCCGGAGGGCCAGAATGGCGGTGACGCCCGCCTCGGCATACCGCTCGAGAATCACATCGATCTCGTCCCGGGTGTGGCCGATGCACGTCAGATGGGGGACTGCGGGGATCTCCGTCTCTTCCAGCAGGCGGACCACGAGATCGTTCGTGAGCCCTCGGGTGGATCCAGCAGCACCGTAGGTGACGGAGACGAATGACGGCTCGAGCGGAACGAGCTCGTTGATCCGCCGGTCGAGGTTCATCCAGCCCGCGGGCGTCGACGGCGGAAAGAACTCGAATGAGATGGTCGGAGCGGTACCGGAGTCCAGGTCGTCCATGCTCGAATGATACGGGGGGTGGTGGATGGTGTCCCATCCTGCAAGGGTCGATAAGATCGGTGTGATGACTTCCCGGCAGCAGATCCCCGGCCCCACCGTCAAGCGACTGACGCTGTATCTGCGCGAGGTCGACCGGCGTCTGGCAGCGGGCGAGACTCGGGTGAGTTCTCGTCGGCTCGGCGAAGAACTCGGCGTGACCGACACCCAGATCCGAAAGGACCTCTCGTGGTTCGGGCAGTTCGGTCAGGCCGGCGTCGGCTACCTGCTCGAGGATCTGGCGGATCGGCTTCGGCGGATCCTTGGGAAGGATCGGACCTGGAAGACGGCGCTGGTGGGTGCGGGACGGCTAGGGCAGGCGATCATGTCCTACGGTCCGTTCGCCCGGGAGGGATTCGAGATCGCCGCGGTCTTCGACGCCGATCCCGACCTTGTCGGAACGGAAGTGGTGGACCGCCGCATTCGGCCGATGGAAGATCTCAGTCGTCTCATCCGTGAACGGGAGATCCTGCTCGGGATCATCTCGGTCCCGAAGGAAGCCGCCCAGCCGACGGCGGATCGACTGATCGAAGCCGGTGTGCTCGGAATCCTGAACTTTGCGCCGGTTCGGCTCGAAGTGGGAGATCGAGCGAGCGTGGTGACCGTAGACTTCTCAGCCCGGCTTGAACAGCTCGCATTCCAGGTCTCTCTGGGCTTGAAAGGATCCATCGATGGCGATGACTGACCGTGGTCGCTCCTTGGGAATGACCACCTTCGCGGCTTTGGTCGCGACGGGGTGCGCTTCGGCCCGGTTGGGTCCGAGCGATGGAAGCGTCGAGCGTTCGACCCGGATTCGCGAACTCCAGGATGAGGTCGCGGGGCTCGAGGCGGAACGCTCCCGGCTGCGGATCGAACTCGAGACGGCCAGGGCTGCATCGCCGGATGAGGTGGCCCTCGCGGGGCTTCCGACGCCGGTTCGCGTCGCCAAGGCGTCGGGATCGACCGTCCGCCTCGACCCTTCCGGGGCGGAACTTCGCCTTCGGGTGCGAACCGAGGATGCTCGAAATCGCTTTCTCCAGACCACGGGTCCGGCGACGGTCTCGGCGATCGGATTCGACGCCGCTGGCGATGCCGTCGAACTCGGAACGTGGGAAGTGGACGCGGCTCGATGGGGCGCGGGACTTCGAGAGGGCTTCATGGGGACCGCCTATGCGATCGACCTTCCGATCAACGCGTCCGAGGTGTCCGGGCTGGGCGGGGCCTCGCCGAAGATCCTGGTTCGGATCGAGATCATGGATCCACGAGCCACCGCCCCCTACCGGCTGGAATTCGCGGTCCCGGTGACCCGCGCCGTGGAAAGGAATTCCTCGTGAACGAAGTCCGTCCGGGCCCGCCCGCCCAATTCCATGGCCAGATGATCTGGTCCCTCGTGGTCGCCGTCGGGTCTGCCGCGGTCGTCATGTCGACCGGCTGCCAGAAGCTGTTGTTCAAGCCTGAAGATCCGAGAACCCAGTTCGAGGTCCACGATCGGATGCGTCAGCGATACATCCCGATCGAGGAAGAGGACGTCTTCGGCGAGCCGCAACCGGCGCTCCGTGCACGACTTTCACCCGATACGTGATTTTCAGCAGGGTCCGGTATCATTCCGACGAGGCTTCCGGGCCGGCTGATTCGGTCCAACCCTCGAACTCCTTCCTCCCGGATCCTGGTTCGCGGTATTCCCGCGATTGACGAATGTTCGCTCGTCGTGCTGACCGATGAGGGAGACAGAGCGAGAAAGTTCCCGAACGGCGGGAACGAAGCGTGGGGCGGGTCCGCAAGGAAAGCGGACCGGAATGAGGGCATGGATTCCGTGACGCAGCATCAGGAACAGGTCGTTTCGGGAGGATTCTCCCGTCCCCAGATCGTCTGG
>CAJWFU010000337.1:0-3692 GCA_913031315.1 uncultured Phycisphaerae bacterium
GAAGGGCCGCGGGACATGATCTGGAACGGGGCCTTCCAGTCCAATGGTTCGCTCCTCGCCCTCTCTGGACGCGACGGACGAGTCCATCTCCACGACGGAATGTCCGGCGATCTCCTGGCCTCCATGAGCGACGCGAGCGGACCGACCTGGTCGTCTGTGTGGTTCCGGGACGCCCTCATCATCTCGACCGAACGGGAGGGGATCGTCCGGTTCGACGCCCCCGACCTCCCCACCGACCATCCCCGCCGACGGGTCTACGCCCGCTCACCCGATGGAAATTCGGAACTCCGGTTCGAAGACGGCCGCTGGCTCATCGCCTCCGACCAGTTGTTCATGATTTCATCCGATGAATCGAATTCGACGTCGCCGGAAGTCCGCGCCGCGGCGGTGGCCGACACGACCCGTCGGACCCCGGATGAGTCCACCGAGGCCATCGCCCTACTGGCCGTGGTGGCGACCAGTGATCGAGGGATGATCGGCATCGATCAGGATCGGACCGAACACCTGCTCCTCGGCCCGGACACCGCGACGAACATCAGCCAGATCCGGCTGGCCTCCGATGGCCGAGCCGTGCTCTGGCTCGATGATTCGAAGCAGTCCCACCTCGGTCGCCTGGAGGAAGACGGGCGCTTTCATCACGAGCGCCTCTCCGTGCCGCACGAGGACCGGACATCCGGAGAGATTCTGCCGGATTTCCAGACCAGCACCTACGCGATCTTCCAGGTCCCCGACACGATCGATGGCGCTTCGCTGCTGCTTGGTACCCCGAACGGGACCTTGCATGACGCGAGGGATCCGCGACGGATCCTCCGTCGTACCGGCCCCGACAACGGGTGGCTGCTCTCCATCGCGATCGATCCCGTGGACCGTTCGTGGTACGCCGGAGACCACGAAGGAAGCGTGTCGTGTCATTCCGACTTGTCCGGAGCCGACCAGCCACGCTGGTCGGCCCAACTCCGGAGAACCAAGATCATCGGCCTGGCGTTGCACCCCGATCGTCGTCACCTGGCCGCCCTGGGCAGCGACGGGATCATCGACATCATCGATGTCCGGACCGGTCGCCCCCTCTGCTCGCTGGGTCCGGTTCCGGGCGAACCCGTGGACATCCGCATCGATGATCGAGGGGAGACGCTGAGCGTCCACACCCGGGAAGGTGAAGTGCGTTCCTGGGGGACCCCGCCCACCGGCCGGGAAGTCATCCTTCGCCCCGGGCCCTGATCACCGTTCACTCCGCGGCGATCTCCCCGGTCTGCACCCGCCACAGATGGGCGTAGATTCCGTTCCGTGCGACCAGTTCGTCGTGGGTTCCGCGCTCGGCGACCCGCCCCCGGTCCAGGACGTGGATGCTGGAGGCGTTCCGCACGGTGGACAGTCGATGGGCGATGACGATCGTGGTTCGTCCGACGCAGATCGTCCGGAGCGACCGCTGGATCGCGGCCTCGGTCTCGTTGTCCACGCTGGCGGTCGCCTCGTCGAGGATCAGGATCGGTGCATCCTTGAGCACCGCCCGCGCCATGGCGATCCGTTGCCGCTGACCACCGGAAAGCTTCTGCCCCCGCTCGCCCACGATGGTGTCGTAGCCGTTGGGAAGACTCATGATGAAGTCATGCGCCTCTGCGAGCGTGGCGGCCTCGATGATCCGGCTGAACGGTGGCTCGGTCCAGTGGGTGGGATCCTCGTCCGGTCCGGGCCATCCGTAGGCGATGTTCTCGGCGACCGTGCCTTCGAAGAGGTAGACGTCCTGACTGACCAGGGACACCGCCCGCCGCAAGTCGCCGAGCCGGAGATCCCGAACGTCCGACTCGTCGAGCGAGATCGCTCCCCCGGTATCCGAGACGTCGTAGAACCGAAGCAGAAGTTTGACGATCGTACTCTTGCCGGCCCCGGTCGATCCGACGATCGCCGTGGTCTCGCCCGCCGGGAAGTCGAGCGAAAGACCTCGCAGGACCGGCGCCTTGGGGTCGTAGGCGAAGCGGACGTCATCGAACCGGACCCGGCCCCGGACCGCGTCGATCGGAGCCGCTTTCGAGCCATCGATGATCTGGGGTTCGACGTCCAGCAGATCCAACACCCGACGGGTGGAGGCCATCGCACGCTGGTAGAGGTCGAGTACCGCACCGACCCGGGTGAAGGGCCAGAGCAGACGCTGAGTCAGGAAGACGAGCAGGCCGAAGGCTCCGACCGCCAGGGTCCCGTCGAGCGCCATTCGACCACCCACCAGCAGGGTCACCAGGAACCCCCCCATGATGACGATCCGGATGAGGGGACTGAAGGCCGCGCTCAGAACGATGGCTCGCTGATTTCGCGCCGCGTATTCCGAACTTTCGTTCTCCACCCGCTCCAATTCATTTCGCTCGGCCGTGAAACTCTTGACCGTCGCGATGCCCGAGATCGCATTCGCCAGTCGCGTGTTCAGGTCCCCGACCTTCTCACGGACGTCGGCATACCTCGGCTCGAGTTTCCGCTGGAACCAGAGCGAACCGCCGATCACCATCGGTACCGGAATCATCGCGAACCACGCGACCTCCGGCGAAATGATGAAGAAGGCGACGGTCACGGTGATCGCGGTCACCGCAAGCTGGATGATGTCGTTCGCTCCCCCGTCGAGGAAACGCTCCAGTTGATTCACGTCGTCCGAGAGGATGGCGAGCAGCCCACCGGTGGATCGATCCTCGAACCACCGCATCTCGAGACCCTGGACATGGCCGTAGACGTCGACCCGGGCCTCGTGCTGGATCGCCTGAGCGAGATTGCGCCACGCGACGCCGAGCAACCACTCGAAGACCGACTCGAACGACCAGATCACCACGGTGGCGATTCCGAGGATCAGGAGCTGGTGGAAAGGATCCGGAAAACCCATCTTCGCGACCAGCGAATCCTGCCGTTGCACCACCACGTCAAGACCGGCACCGATGATGAAAGGTGGTGCCAGGTCGAAGATCTTGTTGAGAATCGAGCAGAGCGTCGCCCAGGCGATGCGGCGGCGGAACGGCCGCGCGTACCGGAACAAACGACGCAGAGGCGGTCCGGAAGATGGGGTTCGGGTTTGGAGATCAGCACCCATGTGGTCGAATTCTAA
The DNA here is from genome assembly GCA_913031315.1 of uncultured Phycisphaerae bacterium. GTDB lineage: Bacteria > Planctomycetota > Phycisphaerae > Phycisphaerales > SM1A02. Next base: position 3,080 of record CAJWFU010000337.1, read on the forward strand.
CCCCGACGATCATCACACCTGCTCGAGGTTCTCCGAACGAAAGAACACGGGCGGCAGGCTTGGATGCCTGCCGCCCGTGCTTGATCAGAGCCTCGGTTCACCGGGCGGCCGTGTCGGACGCGGCCCTTCCGGTGGAGTCGACCGGAATTCAGTAGCGGTAGTGACCGGGCTTGTAGGGGCCGTCCACCGGTACGTTGATGTAGTCGGCCTGCTCCTTGGTGAGCTCGGTGAGGTTCGCACCCAGCTGCCCGAGGTGAAGACGAGCGACCCGCTCGTCGAGTTCCTTGGGAAGCGTGACCACGCTCGTCCGGTCGTACTTCTCGGCGTTGTCATGCAGTTCGATCTGGGCGAGCACCTGATTGGTGAACGACGCACTCATGACGAAGGACGGGTGACCGGTCGCACAACCGAGGTTGAGAAGCCGGCCCTCGGCGAGAATGATGATCGAGTGGCCGTCCTCGTACTTCCATTCGTCGACCTGGGGCTTGATGTTGATTCGCTCGATGCCCTTGGTGGACTCGAGGCCTGCCATGTCGATCTCGTTGTCGAAGTGACCGATGTTGCCCACGATTGCGTTGTGCTTCATCTTGGCCATGTGGGCGGCGGTGATGAT
>CAJWFU010000338.1:0-3686 GCA_913031315.1 uncultured Phycisphaerae bacterium
CCCGCAGGTCGCAATCGGTTGCCCGGTCGAGGCCGAGGCCTTTTCCGCCGATCATTTCGGCCCCCTGGTGGTCACCGCCACCTGGGCGGACGAACCTTCGCTGCTGGCGCTGCATCGGCGTGGAGGCAAGCACCTGGCCACCAGCATCTTCACCGGTGATGGTGCCCGGGCCGCTCGAATGGCTCCCCGGCTGGGCGGCGGCATGGTGACGATCAACGATACGATCATTCCGTTCGCTCATCCTGCGGCGCCGCTGGCCCCCGCGGGAGACAGTGGGTGGGGCGTGAGCCAGGGGATCGAAGGTCTCCTCTCCATGACCAGGCCGGTCGTGGTGTCACGAACCGGCCGACTCCGGGTGCCACCGGGCGAACCCGATGACCGGGCGAAGTCGATGCTTCGCCGACTCGTGGACTTCCAGGGACGTGGAGTCGATCCTCCGCCCGCTGGAACCCACCTCGACTCTGACATCTCCCGGGAAGACCCGGGCAACTCCCCGATGGAACGCTGAACGACATGTCCAACGCAAAGAAGAAGGTTGTGGTCATCGGTGGTGGACTCGCGGGTCTCGCATCCGCGGTCGAGCTGCAGACCCGAGGTCTCGACGTCACGATCATCGATCGCAATCCCCATCTCGGCGGCAAGATGAACGTGCTGCAGGAACGTGGCTACACGTTCGACATGGGACCGACCATCCTCACCATGCCGCAGGTCATTCGGGGAATCATCTCCCGAACGGGCCGGAAGGTCTCGGACTACATCGACATCGTCGATCTCGACCCGCAGTGGCGATGCTTCTACGACGATGGCACCGTGCTTGATCTTCGCGGCGACGTCGAGCGGATGGCCCCGGCGCTCGACAAACAGTTCCCGGGAACGGGTGCCGGCGCCGGATGGCGGTCGTTCATCGACTACAGCCGCCGGATGTACGGCCTGAGTGAAAAGGTCTTCTTCTACAAGGATCTGGGGGGGGTCATCGACATGATGAAGACCACGCCCACGACCGAGCCCGGAATCCTCAAGGACGTCCTCGGGATGCGGATGCATTCGACCGTGGGCGCCACGATCCACAAGCACATTCGCGAACCGCACGTCTCTCAGCTCTGCGAACACTTCCTGCAGTACGTCGGATCCAGTCCGTTCCTGGCGCCGGCGATCCTGTCGCTCATCGCCGCGGCCCAGGTCGATCATGGTTGCTGCTACGCCATGGGCGGAACCCGGATGGTGGCCCGGAGCATGGAACGGATCCTCCGAGAGGAGGACGCGACGATCATCCTTGGAACCGGCGTCCACAAGATTCATCACTCCAAGGGGCGGGCCAGCGCGGTCGAGCTCGAAGGAGGCCGGATGATCGAGGCCGACATCGTGGTCAGCAACTGCGACGTCCAGCGAACCTACCGTGATCTGCTTGGAGATGACGACAGCCTCAACGAGCAGGCCAAGATCGGCAAGCGGTACACGCCCGCGTGCAGCGGCGTGGTCCTCTACATGGGGCTGGATCGGCAGTACGACCACCTGCTCCACCACGACTTCCTCTTCAGTCGGGATCCGGAGTTCGAATTCGGAGACATCTACGACCGTGGGATCCCCGCACGAGACCCATCCGTCTATCTCTGTGCTCCGAGTCGTACCGACCCCAGCCAGGCGCCCGAGGGTGGGGAGTCGCTCTACGCCCTCATTCACACGCCGTATCTTCGTCCCGGCCAGGTGTGGAACGGCCCCGGCGGCATGCTCGAGCAGTACCGCCCGGTCGTCATGGACAAACTGAAGCGGCACGGCATGGAGGACATCGAAGACCACATCGTGCTCGAACGACATCTGACGCCTGAAGACATCGACCGGATGTACAACGCCGAAGGCGGTGCGATCTACGGTCTCGCCAGTCACGGACGAATGGCGGGCGGTTTCAAGCCGCGGAACCGAAGTCGTGTGGTGAAGAACCTCTACCTTGCCGGCGGTAGTGCCAATCCCGGCCCCGGCGTCCCCATGGTCCTGATGAGTGGCGTGACCGCCGCCCTTGCCGTGGCGGAGGATCTGGGCATCGGCGATCCGCGATCTGGCGAGACTCTGGAGGCGGCATGTCCGGAAGCGGAGATGGCGGTCTGAGCGACGGACTCGTCACCGCGAAGACCGTGCCGATGTTCCGGCGGTTCTTCGCCCGACACGTGGTTCGAATGATTCGGCGACGCTTTCACGCCGCCCGCATCCTGAACGGGGACGCGGCGGTGGTGTCTGCCGTCGATCAGGCCGACGGTCCTTCGCTCGTCCTTCTGTCACACCCGTCCTGGTGGGATCCCCTGGTGGGCCTGGTGATCTGGCATCGTTACTTCCCGTCCCGTGATCTCCTGATTCCGATGGATGCGACGCAACTCGCTCGCTTTCCATTCTTTCGACGGGTAGGGGTCTTCGGAATCGATCCGGATGATCCGGCATCCCTCGATGCGATGAAAAGATACGTGCTCGAGCACTTCGAAGCGTCCGATTCCGGGCCGCTTCTCGGCCTCACGCCTCAGGGACGGTTCACCGACCCTCGGGAGCCGGTCCGTCTGCGCCCCGGTGCGGCCGCGATCGCGGCCGGATCGCGGACGCCACCCACGGTGGTCACCATCGCCGTGGAATATCCGTTCCGGCAGGATCAAAGGCCCGAACTCCTGATGGCCGCCACCGCCTGCGATCCGCCGTCCTCCGGGGAAGACGGGCGGATCAGCACCGCGGATTGGCAACGCGCGATGACCAACTCCATGCAGGATGCCGCCTCCCGGCTTTCAGAAGCCGCGATTCGTCGGGAACCCGAAGCGTTCGAGGCCGTGGATCCTCGACTCGCGGGGGAGGCCCGCATCAATCCGTTCATGGATGCATGGCTTCGGCTGCGTGGGCGGTCCGGTGGTATCGACGCCCGTCGTGCGTCCGAGGAGGCAGCCTCATGACCGGATTACGCCCGGCGCTGGCGGCGGTTGAACTGGCGACCGTGAGTTGGCTCGGCTGGTGGATGATTTCCGCCCTGGCGATCAGTGCGTTCGCCCTGTTCCTCGGCTTGCGGAATCTCTCCATCTTCCGGATCGCCCCGACGTCGAGTCCCGTCGAGGATGAAGGCTGGTCGGTCACGGTGTGCATTCCGGCTCGGAATGAAGCGGGCAACATCGAAGCCTGCATTCGCAGCATTCTGGTGGCCGCGGATGCGGATCCGAAGGGTCGGACCACCGTCATGGTCTACGACGACGGAAGTACCGATGCGACGCCCGACATCCTGGCAAGCCTGATCGAGGAGGATGCCCGAGTGGTGGCCGCGTCGGTCGAGAATCTGCCGGATGGCTGGAACGGCAAGCAGCACGGATGTGACGCCATGGGGCGTCAGGCCACTTCCGACTGGGTGCTCTTCACCGACGCCGATGTTCGTTTCGAGCCGGACAGTCTGCGAAGGACCCGGGCGGCCCTGCTCGCCCAGTCGTCGGCATCTCGGCCGCTCGGATTGCTCTCGGCTTTTCCGCAGGAGCAGACCGGAACCGTGGGCGAGTCGCTGGTGGTTCCCCTCATCCACGTGATCCTGCTCTCGTATCTTCCCTTTCAACGCATGCGTCGCACGCTCGATCCCGCCGCAAGCGCCGCTTGCGGACAGTTCATCCTCTGCCGCCGAACCGCCTGGCTCGAGGTCGGAGGACATGGTGCGATTCGGAACTCGATGCACGACG
>CAJWFU010000339.1:0-3683 GCA_913031315.1 uncultured Phycisphaerae bacterium
CTCGGTCATCGTCGATTCCACCACACACCGTCCAGTCAAGGCTGGCCGCCAGGGCTGCGGGATGTCCATCGACGGCCGCGAGGAATCCCGGTCCGAGCGAAAAATGTCGAAGGCGGCCGTCGCGCGATCGCTCGACCCCGGAGGAGGCTCCCTCATCCCAGTTCGACCGAACGGCGGTGCCCGCCGAAGCCAACCACGCATCCACCGCGTCTTCAAGTTTCCGAGGATCGACCGCCTCTCCCGCCCGCATCGGAACCGCGATGCAGACCGAAGGAACCTCGATCGCACCGAGTTCACCCAGAATCACCGACTCTCCGTCGATGGCCACCAGCCGGCGGGGCGCGAATCGTCGACGAATCCAGGCTTCGGGCACCAGCTCCGGAACGCTCGAAGCATGGCGAATGATCATCGGATCGAGAAGGCCGACCCCGCCTTCCTGCATCACGCAGGCCATCCGACCATCGAGGCGAGCGATGGGACTGGTATCCAGCCGAACCGCGGTACGGATCGGGAGCGGACTGGCGTCGTACTCACCGAGGAAGTCGATGTCCGCCGAGAATCGGTTCTGCGGATGAATGGAAAGCAGCGTCGCCCCCCCGGTCGGAGCAGCATGCCGAAGCACCACTTCGATCGCCCCCGGCTGTGGACCATTCGATCGTGGCGTCTCGAACGGCCGAACGCTCTCCCACTCCGGGTCGCGAAGGCGATCAGCGGTGGAATCCAGCCAGCGACCGTTCTGCGGCCCGATCAGCAGCCACGGTTCCGCCAACAAGACATCCAATCTCTGCTCCGGCAGTCGGAATCGTCCTCCCCCCATCAATCGAGCCCCGAGGGACATCAGCCCTCGCTGAATGACCACCGGATCCTGCCAACGAACGCCCTGCAACCAGGTCCGCCCGTCATCGGCGACCGCGTGGATGAACGCCTCCGGATTCGGAACCAGACTCGACCTGACCGGGGCGACCAGATCCCAACCGGACCGGATCGGATGAATCACCTCGTCGATCGTCTCCACCAGCAACTCGCCCCAGACGCTCCTGGCGTCGGCGGCCGCCGCCGATGGTTCGGCCGATCCATCCGAGGCCCAGGCGATGACCACCTTTGATTCCTCCGGCGCCAGCCAGACGACCCGAGCCGAACCCTCGGGGTCCGGGGGAGCCGCCTCGACCTCTCGCTCCAGCCCCGCCATGAGAAGAAGACCGCTCCACAGGATCGCGAGCCCGGATTCAACCGGGATGAACGAACGGAGACGGGATTTTCCAGGGTCGCTCGGCAAGGGACGGGGACCTTCTCGATCGAGATCGGAATGACGGGCGATTCAGGTGCGACGTCCCGGTGCGGAGGCGTCCCCGGATTCATACCGGTCGTCTCCCGCCGGGGTTGCCGGGTTCGGTCCGGAAGGCTGAGAGGACGGAGAATCGACCTGCAGACGCCGCAAGGCCTCTCCGATCGCTGCCGGATCGATCGATGGCCCCACGGCAGCCGTCGACTGGTCTTCGTCGTTCCCGACCATCCCAACGATCACGACCCCGATCATCAGCAGGGTCACCAGGCCGGTCAGGAGAATCGCCCGGCGAGCATCCCGATCCAGGGCACGCGGCGTCTCCAGATCCTCGATCCGATCGAGCACGCCATCGACGAACGGGTCTTTGGTGGATCGCCTCATGACGATGTGCCTCCCGAAGCGTTCTCACCGCGACGAGACCAGTCCGGCGATCGCCGGAGGACTCCCGGAATCGCAGTCCCCGCGGTCGACGGAAGATCCAACGCGGTGGCGAGTTCGCGGAAGCGAGGCTCATCCGCCACGAGTTCACCCATTCGACGCCGCCCGCGGAAGAGATGACTCTTCACGGTGCCGACGGGAATCTCCAATCGATTGGCGATCTCTTCGATCGGAAGGCCGCGGCCGTGGAAGAGTTCCACGATCTCTCGCTGACGCGGATTCAGACCGCAGAGCGCCTTGGAGACCGCGGCCTCCGCCAGCGCCCGACGTTCCTGCCGTTCGAGGACGGGGTCCGATTCGCGTGCAGCCTCGCGATTCCCCACGGTTTCCGAATCGGAGACCGGCCGGAACTTCTGGATGTGATTGATCCAGAGACGGCGAGCGATCGTGAACAACCAGGTGCTGAAACGAAAACGCTCGTCGAATCGATCGAGGTGCCGCAGGACGCGGACGAAGGCGTCCTGGGCGATGTCCTCCGCAAGATCCTCACGCCGAGTCAACCGAAGAAGGAAGTGGTGCAGGGACCGGCGGTGTCCGCTCACCAACGCAGCCACCGCATCGCGATCGCCTCGCTTCGCTCGTCGAATCAGCTGCAGTTCCTCGGTCCGGTCCATGTCCGAAGTCTACGCGACGAACCGCGAGAAACGGCATCGTCTCTTCCGAAGCGGTCGAAAGAGGCGATGCCGTCGCCGAACGGGACGTTTTCAAGAGGCACACCGCCCGAGGATTCAGGCCGCGCGGGATATCCGTCTTCCACGACCCACGGTGCGCTGGGCCGGGGTCGATCGAAGATCCGCCTCCTCCACGATCGCAAGTCGCAGGGCTTCGGGATCGTCGGTCCAGAGATCGGCACCGATCTCTTCGGCCAGTCCCGGGGCCCGCGAGAAGATTCCTCCGGCGAGGACGATCTGCATCTCCGGCCGACTGCCGATGCTGCGAATGGTGTCGATCACCTCGCGGGCTGCGGGCCCATCGCTCGCCGAAGAAGCGAAGAGCAGGAGAAGGTCGGGCTTTCCCCGTCCGACTTCCGAAAGAATCTCGTCCGCCGGCACGCCACTTCCGCCGAAGTGGACGTGATGACCATCGTGCTCGAGAATCGCGGCCATGATCTCACCCTGCATCGCTTCCCGGGCGCTCCCGCCGCAGTACAACGAAACACTCAGGGTTCCGGCCGTGTGATCGTTTCGGATCGGCCGGGCCTGAAGTCGATCCACGATGTGATTGGCCGCCAGTCGCATGGCACCGTTCAGAACCGCGAGGGCCGAAGCACTCACTCGATCTTCACGATCGAGCCTTTCGATCCGTTCGATGGCTGGTAGCACCACGCTGGTCAGCAGCATGTCCGGCGCTTGACCGGACAGCAGTTCTGCAACGCAGGCCCTGACTTCAGCACGTTCACCGTGCAGGCAGGTTTCCAGAAGACGCTCGACATCCGTGTCGTGATTCATGGTCGATTCCTTGCAAAGGTCGGTCCGGGCGGGATCCTCCACCGTTTTCCTCGTGAGGGGGCGTGATCGACGGATCATCCGTCGCAGGGGGGCACCATGAGAACCCACCGGCGATTGAATCCGTTCACCCCCGGTCACCCATGATGTCAACAGAGGAATTCACCCCGGCGCACGAACGGCGCCATCCGCACGACCGGACCTTTCACGCGTCCCGAATCGCCTGCGTGGCGACACAGACGCCGAACGTCATCGGCACCTGCCGTTCAACCCGGAGGCCGGCGTCTTCGATTCGACCGGCGAGTTGAGCGGGAGACAGAAAGGTTTCAATCGATCGCGGCAGGTACCGATAGGCTCCCGATCCGTCACGAGCGACCAACGACGCGGTCAACGGCATGATCCGCGACGTGTACAGGTGGTTGGCCCAACGAATCGGCGCCCAGGACGGTTCTGCGAATTCGAGAATCACCAGCCGCCCCCCGGGGCGCAACACACGGGCGAACTCTCGAATCGCG
>CAJWFU010000340.1:0-3675 GCA_913031315.1 uncultured Phycisphaerae bacterium
CATTCCAAAGGGCCTGGCCCGCGACTTTCGGACAAGTCGACTGGAACCGTGACGAAGGCTTCGCTCCAAGGCGTTTTCTGGAACAACACCGAATCAAACGGTAGTGATCCCGACCGGAACCGCATGGCCGGCCCCGGCCCGCCGCGAGAAGTCCGGGCGACGCTATTGACGAAGGAAGAGGTAGAAGAGTTCACCCTCGGCGTACTGACCCCCGGCCAATGTCTCCGCCTGGTCACCTTCGCCCATGTAGATGTCCGCGCGTCCCGGAGCACGAATCGCGCCTCCGGTGTCCTGGTCCAGCATGAATCGCTCGATCGGACGGGTCGACCCCGAGACCTCGATGCCCTCGGTATCCACGAAGAGCACGCATCCTCGTGGATAGACACTCTTGTCGGTGGCGAGCGAGGACAGTCCGGTGACCTTGCGTCCGAGACTTCCAGACGGCCAGGTCGAGCCATCGTACGGTCGGAAGTAGACGTAGTTCTCGTTGGCCATCATTCCTTCGACCACGGCTCCGGGATCACGACGGTAGAGATCGTAGATCGCGGGAAGATCCTTCCGTTCGATCTGCCCTCGGTCGAACAACGTGGTTCCAAGACCCGTGTACCGCCGGTCGGTCTTGCCGTCGTATCCGATGAATTCCACCGTGCCGTCGGGCATCGTCAACTTCGCGCTACCGTTGACCTGCACGACATACGCATCAAGGGGCGTCTCGAGCCAGACCAGTTCGTTGCCGTCGTGCATTCCGGTTTCTTCGATCTCACGACGATCGGGATACTGCTCGATGCGGCCGCTGGGGAGACGACGCCCGATCGGTTGTCCGGTCCTGGGATGAGTGACGAGGTCGTCGGGACGACGATGAATCGGGGCGGTGAACCGTTCGGTCCGAATCGGACTCGCATCGAATTCCGGGGCGTAGTAGCCGGTGTAGAGCACCACCCCGTCGCCGTTCCAACCCACCGAACGGTAGACCCGGAACTCGTCCAGAATCCTCCTTTGAAATTCGTCTCCACTTCGACATTCATCCAGAAGCTGAGCGAACCGTTCGACCGAACGTCGAGCGTCGTCATGGGTGATGCTGCGATCCGTGGTTTCGTACGGCCACCACTCCCGTGAACTCGGAGCCGCGAACCAGGAGAGACTCTGGTCGACCGCCGCCCGGAGTCCGGAATCGCGGCGGGCCCAGGCCGCGGCGAAATCCGGCTCATCACCGGCTCGCACCGGCTCGAGCGCGGCCGCCCCGGGGGGCAGATGCCGCTCATAGTCGGGCTTTTCCGGGGTCGACTGGCAGCCGGCCACCACGGCGGCCAGGAAGAAACCAACCATCACGCCTCGAAATCCTGATCCTGAGTGCGAAAATCGGCTTCGAACCTCGACGGAGGTGCCGAAGTTGGAACGGGTGGCGGCGCGGAAAAAGCGAAACGGCATGCAGCGGCTCCGGGATGAAGGGCGGTGGGGTCTCGTTTCCCCGGTGGTCGCACCCTACACTCGGGACATGAGCGACGGGGCCGATCAACGACTGGTTCTGCTGGTGGCCGACGAGGCCGGGAGAGATCTCCGCGCGTCGATCGTGCATCGGCTCGAGGAGGCGGACGTTCCATTCACCATGGCGGTGGTCGGATGCGATGAACCTTTCATCGGGCTCGAGGAGGTCGCCACTGGAATCGTCGATCTCCTGCGACGTTTCCGACCGCATGTGGTGCATGTCGCGGTCGGCGGACTGGACCTGCGAGACCAGCCGGAACCCGACGGCGCCGTCCGCCCCGCCCGAGCCATCGCCGATCTTCGTCGAGATCTCCACCACATCGCCGATGCCGCCCGCCAATCAGGGGAAACGGACCTGGTCCTCTCGACCCTGCCTCCGGTCGACGACGAACGGCAGGATCAGCTTCGAGGCAACGATGTCCAACAGTTCAACATCCTGGTTCGAGAAGTGGGTCGGCAACGGGACGTACTGGTCGATCGATGGGATCTCGCCGTGGACGAGACGGCTCGATCGCCCGCTGATCTGAAACCCGATGGGTACACCCTGGGGGCCACCGGGCGAGACAAGGTGGCCGTTTCGGTCGCCACCGCGATCACCGACGCCTTGATTCGAGCGGATCATCCCTGGCGCCGATTCTGCCGAATCGGTCAGGGATACCCGCTCGAGGGCGTTCCTCGGCCCCGGCACCTCGAACTCGGCTGAACCTCGGTCCGGATATCCGCCGATCGGAGGTTTCCGTGACGGCCACCCCCCGGCTGCCCTACAATCGACAGACTGCCGCAAGTCGCGGCTCTGGGAGACGCCCATGACCTCGATGCCAACCTTCGTTCTCGGCTTTGGAATGCCCGGCACCACCGAGTGGATCATCATTCTGATCATCGGTCTGCTGATCTTCGGACGCCGCCTGCCTGAGGTCGGTAGATCCCTCGGCAAGGGAATCACCGAGTTCAAGAAGGGCATCAAGGGCATCGAAGACGACATCGACGTCGAATCGGAGCGAGCCTCCAGTCCCGAGTTGGACAAGAAGGCCTATTCCGATCACCACGATCCCAAGACCGGTGGCGAGAAGAGTCCCTTCCAGAGCGAAGCGACCACCTCCTCGAACGATTGAGATCCGCCCGGTTGAAAGACCGCGGCCCGTTCTCCGAATCATGAACGCCGCCGTCGCCGCACGGCGGCGTATTCACATTCAAGACAATTCGATCCCCACACGGCGGTCGAAGCAGCGACAATCCTTTTCGTGAACCCCGCCGACGATTCCGTCGATCCGCTTCCCCCGGCCCGCACCTGGCGTGACCGGGTGGCCCGCGCGGCGGCCGCGGACACCGGACGGCCTCGAGACCATTCCACGGTCGAACGAGCCCGCCGACTCACCGATCGGGGCGTGCTTGGAGCCCGGATCGGCTTCCTGATCATCGCCCTGCTTGGCGCTTTCGCCGGATGGACGGCGACCGCGGAGCTCATTCGCCCCGCCGACACACCGGTCCATGCCCCACTTCTCCTTGCTGGCACCGTCGCGATTCCGTGGCTGATCGTCGCCCTGCGAGCCCTGATGCTCCTCGCGTTTCGAAGACGGGCGATGCCCGTTCTCGGTCGATTGATCCCGCTCGGCCTGGTCAGGATGATCCGCCGCGGAGTGCGGCAACCAGCATCTTCGGCGCTGGCGGAAGCCACGGCCCGACACACGTCCGCGATGCTCGCGAATGGAAGCGGCCGACGACTCGCCAGTGCGGGCGGAGGCGTTTTCTGGACCGTCTACGGAATCGCCGCGATCGGCACCATCTGGCTGTCCACCGCGCGAGTGGCCTACGGCTTCGGATGGGAAAGTTCATGGCTCTCGCCCTCCCTCGGTCGCAGCGTCACCCGAGCGGCCGTCGCCCCCATCGAAGCCGTGCCGGGCTTCGATGATCTTCAGAACCTGGTTCCCGTCGCGAGTCCCCCCACCGCCGCGGCGGATGATCCGGAGGCGCTTGAACTTCGTCGGGCGTGGATCACCTTCCTCACGGCCGGAATCGGTCTCTACCTCGTCATCCCCATGGGACTCTGGACCCTCGGCAACGCCGGACTCGGTCATTGGCGAGCCGAACGCTGGCGTCCGAAAGGCGTTCAGATCCCCGGTGCCATCCACGTCCGATCGACTCCGATTGCGTGCCCCGGCACGTCACCGCCGGAAGGATCCGCGCGAATCG
>CAJWFU010000341.1:0-3672 GCA_913031315.1 uncultured Phycisphaerae bacterium
TCGCGGTCTCTCCGAATCCCAGATCGATCACGGGTTCCGCGGGTTCGAACTCCAGCGTCCGCTCGCTCGAGGCTTCCAGGCCGTCGACCGTGGCGGTGCATCTGAGAAGAACACGAATGGTCTGGTCGTCGATCGATTCCTCGTCGTCCGCATCGCGGACCTCGCAGCGAACCATCGCCGCATCAAGTGGGAAGGGCTGGTCGAAGCGGCCGTTGGTGATCGCGGCACGCCAGTCCGGTTCGGCATCGAGGGTCGACATCGCCAGGTCGAGTCCACTGGCGGCCGCGTGTCGGGCGATGGTGGCAGCCGCGATCCGACGAGCCACCGGAACCGATTCCCGTCGACCATCAAGCCAGGTCGCGGTGAGCATCAGTCCCACCGATATCGCGACCAGAACGAGGAGCATCGCCGCACCTCGGTGACGGGGCGTCGAAGAAACCGATTGCGCAGTTCGTCGATGGCGACTCATTGTTCCCATTCCTGGGGAGTGATGCCGACCATTCGGACCACGGTGGTCGCCGGGGACGGGCCGGTCTGGAGGTCGAATGCGAGATCGAGGCGGAGAGTCGAACCATCTGGGGCGGCGGTGAACGTGGCATCGGAAAGCCCGTCGACCAGAACCACGCGTTGAACGAAACCACGGCCACGAAGGCCGGCGAGGACGTCGAGGTCGTTCGAACGCGGGCCGAGGCGGTGGTCCGACATGGCCAGTTCGAAGGGGCCCCAGTCTTCGGGGAATTCAACCACTTCGCGAATGAGTTCTCCGCGGTCGGGGTCGTAGGTGATCCAGGTGGCCTCGCTGCATTCGACCGCGCCGCCGGGACGATGGTCTCCATTCCACAACAGGGTTCGACGGGCGTCGATGTTCAGAACGCAGTCGGCGGTCTCGAGGCGTTCGGTGAGGCGACGGTGGCTCGCCGCGTTGGCAAGCATGGCGGTCCGGGTGTCCGAGCCGGCGGCAAGTCCGGCGGTCACACCGCTCAGAAGCGAAGCGACGCCCGCGGCGACGATCGTCGTGACCGCCAATGCCACGAGAAGTTCGACCAACGTGAGACCGTGGCGTTTCATCATGACCCTCCGTTGAGTTGGGGGATCCAGCGTTCCACGCTCCCCAGTCGCCGTCCGGTCCGGTCGACCGCGATCACCTGAAGCATCCGGCCCTCGATCCGGGGGCCGTCACCGATTCGTCGAGTGGATTCCTCGACCACGATTCGACGGCCGACGCGAGCGGCCCCGCCGAGAATGGGGCGACCCTGGGCATCGACGAGTTCGCCGGGCATCTCCTGATGGCCATTCCAATCGAGGGGATCGATTCCGCGTCGATCGCAGTCATGAAGAACCCGGTCGAGGAGGTCCTCGGCCGCGACGGAGGCGGCAAGGTCATCCGCGGATGCCCCGGCGTGCGCGGTTCCGGCCGCCAGGGCGGAAAAGATTCCGGTGATGGCGACCGCAAGCACCGCGGTGGCGATGACGGATTCGATGAGGCTCAGCCCGCGGCGGGTCGAAAGGCGTTGTGCGGTCATGGCTGTTCCTCCTCCCGGGGGCGACTTCGAGGGTCGAAGATCCACTTGTTCATTCATCGGATCCACTCGGGCCCGGAGCAGATCCCTCCAGGGGGGTAAGGACCTCCCGTGGTTTTCGGTCCCTCCTCGCCGGTACCAGCCGTCTCAGACGGAACGTCTCTGGTCCGAGATCCTTGGGGCGAAGGGTTGCGGGGGCAGCCCTCCCCGACGACGATGTACCGATGTTCGGCCTCCTGACCCGCTACGTCGCGGTGGAACTTCTCAAAACGATCCTCCTGACCACCGCGGTGCTGGTGGCGGTGATCGCTTTCGGAGTGGCGATCAAGCCGCTGGCGCGAAATCTGTTGGGCGGTGCCGACATCCTGCGCTACGTGGCGATGGCGTCGGTTCCGATGTTGCAGTACGCCCTGCCGTTCGCCGCGGGCTTCGGGGCGACGCTGGTGATGCACCGGCTGGCCTCGGACAACGAGATCCTCGCGATGAGTGCCGCGGGTCTGTCCTATGGCCGAATTCTTCGGCCGGTGATCCTGCTTGGTATCGCCCTGCTGTTGGTGATGATCACCCTGGTCAACTTCGTGGTGCCGGTCTTCTGGGCCCGCATGGAATCGATGCTCGCCCGGGACGTCACGCGACTGCTGGCATCCGCGGTCGAGCGGGGTGAAGCCTTTGATCTGGGTGAGACCCGGATCTACGCGGATGACGTCCTGGTCCAGGATGATCCGCAAGAAGAGGGTGTGGAGACCCGGCTGGTGCTGGTCGGAGTCGCGGCCCTTCAGGTCGATCGGGAAGGTCGCCCGGAGACGGAATTCACCGCGGAGTACGCGACCCTCGATCTGTATCGCATCGAAGGCCGCTCCATCCTGAAACTGATTCTCGGCGACGCGACGGTGTTCCGGGCCGACGATGAAACCCTGGTTCGGATGCCGGCCGCCGAACCACGGGCCATCGACCTGGGGAACCGGCTCGAACCCGGTCCCAAGCTCTTCACGCTTCCGAAGATGCTCGAGATCCGGGCCGATCCGTTGAAATTCTGGCGAGTGCAGGACAAATTGCGGGAGCTTCGAACCATCCGAGGCGTCCACGAACTCACCGCCGAGGTCGATCGACGGTTGCTGGTCGACGGTGAAGTCGAATTCGCGGATCTGGGACGAGGGATCACCTGGACGATTCTGTCCGGAGCGAACCGGTCGGGGGTGCTGCTCGATCCGATCGTCCGGATGACGGATCAGGGGGAGCCGCGAGAGACGGGTGTGAACCGTCTTGAATGGTCGGTTCGGCAACGAGAGGGAGCGCCACTGGTCGATCTGGTGATCGACCTGGAGGAGTCGGAGGACCCCGATCGGGAGTTGATCCCTCGGAAGGCCCGATCTCTCGCCCTGATCGATCATGATTCCAGATCGACGGAAGCGCTCGACGCCGCCGGTCTGATGACCTGGGCGAAGGGCGAGGATGTCGCGTACGCCCGGCCTTCGATCGGGGCGGATGCAAAGGCACAGTGGTCATCCATCCAGAGCGAGATCAAACGTCTCGGATGGGACATCGATGCTCGTATTCAACAGCGAGCAGCCCAGGCCCTGACCGGGCCGCTGCTTCTGGTTCTGGGATCGTTGCTGGCGATTCGACTTCGGCATGCCACGCCGCTGTTGGTCTACGTGGTCGCCTTCCTCCCCGCGATCGCGGACATTCTCCTGATTTCCGGCGGGGAGCAGACGCTTCGACGAGGCCCCGCATTCTCCGGCCACCTTCTGCTCTGGTCGGGGAACACGCTCCTCGCCTTTCTCTGCGCCGCAGCCTGGTGGCGTCTACGACGCAACTGATTCACCGTGAACCTGATCGACCGTCACATCATCGTTCGTTACCTCTCGAACTTCGTGCTCCTTCTGGGGCTGTTGTTCGTGTTCGCGATTTCGATCGACGTGGTGGTCCAGTTCGACAAGTTCTCCGATGCGGCCCATGAGATGGCCGAACGCGAAGGACGTTCGTACCCCGTCATGCTGGTGTTCGCGGTGCTGGATTTCCATGGGCCGCGGATCTTCCAGTTCTTCGCCTTCATGACCGGACTGGTCGGTATCGGCGCCGCGGGATTCACGCTGGTTCAGATGTATCGAACGCGGGAACTGGTCGCGATCATGGCGGCCCGGGTTCCATT
>CAJWFU010000342.1:0-3663 GCA_913031315.1 uncultured Phycisphaerae bacterium
GGGTGATCAGCGTTTCGCCCCGCTCAACAGCTGGCCCGACAACGTCAACCTCGACAAGGCTCGTCGCCTGCTCTGGCCGATCAAGCAGAAGTACGGCAAGGCGCTCTCCTGGGCAGATCTCTTCGTCCTGACCGGAAACGCGGCGATCGAATCGATGGGCCTGAAGCCCTTCGGGTTCGGCGGCGGCCGCGCCGATGTCTGGGAGCCGGATGCGGACATCGACTGGGGTCCGGAAGCGGAATGGCTCGGTGACGAGCGATACTCGGGCGACCGCGTCCTGACCAGCCCGCTCGGCGCCGTCCAGATGGGCCTGATCTACGTCAACCCCGAAGGCCCGAACGGCAGCCCCGATCCGATGGCCGCCGCCCGCGACATCCGCGAGACCTTCGCCCGCATGGCGATGAACGACGAGGAGACGGTGGCTTTGGTCGCCGGCGGCCACACCTTCGGCAAGGCGCACGGCGCCGCCCCGGACTCCGAGTTCCTCGCCCGCGAACCGGAGGGCGCCCCGATCGAACAGATGGGCCTCGGCTGGAAGAACTCCTTCGGCACCGGCGTGGGAGACGACACCATCTCTTCGGGACTCGAAGGCGCCTGGACTCCCACTCCGATCGAGTGGGACAACAGTTACTTCGACACCCTGTTCGGTTACGAATGGGAACTCACCGAGAGCCCCGCGGGCTGCAAGCAGTGGACCCCCACCGACGCCGCGGCGTCGACCACCGTGCCGGACGCCCATGATGCCGGCAGGACCCACGCCCCGATGATGCTGACCACGGATGTCGCACTTCGAACCGATCCGATCTACGAACCCATCTCCCGACGATTCCACGAGAATCCCGAACAGTTCGCCGATGCATTCGCACGAGCATGGTTCAAGCTCACCCACCGCGACATGGGACCGCGGGCCCGCTACCTGGGCGATGATGTTCCGAACGAGGATCTGATCTGGCAGGACCCGGTCCCCGCCGCCGACCACGACCTGGTCGACGAGGCGGGCGTCCTGGACTTGAAGCGGCGGCTGCTCGACTGCGGTCTCTCCCGCGAACGGCTGATCCTCACCGCCTGGGGATCCGCCTCGACCTTCCGCGGCACCGACCGTCGCGGCGGCGCGAACGGCGCCCGCATCAGGCTCTTCCCCCAGAAGGACTGGGAGGTCAACGAACCCGCCGAGCTCCACGCGGCCATCACCACGCTTGAAGGGGTCCGCGATGCATTCAACGCCAGCCAGTCCGGTGGCACGCGGATCTCGCTCGCCGACTGCATCGTCCTCGGCGGCTGCGCGGCCGTCGAAGAGGCCGCTCGCGAAGCCGGGGTCGAGGTGACGGTCCCCTTCCAGCCCGGCCGCACCGACGCGACCCAGGAAATGACCGACGCCCACTCGTTCGCGGTGCTTGAACCCGCATCGGACGGCTTCCGAAATCACGCCAACACCGAAGATCCCCGCCCCGGCGAGGCGATCCTCGTCGAGCGGGCCTGCCTGCTCGATCTCACCGCCCCGGAAATGACGGTCCTCGTGGGAGGCATGCGGGCGATGGGCGCGAACACGAATGGTTCGACCCTCGGCATCCTCACCGATCGGGTCGGCGCCCTCACCACCGACTTCTTCGTCAACATTCTCGATCCGGAGATCGAATGGACGGTCTCCAAGCGCTGCGAACACTTTTTCGAAGGTCGAGACCGTTCGACCGGCGAGATGAAATGGACCGGGAGTCGAGCCGACCTGGTGTTCGGATCCAACTCGCAGCTTCGAGCGCTTTCCGAGGTCTACGGCAGCGATGACGCCGCCACGCAGTTCGTCCATGACTTCGTCGCCGCCTGGACCAAGGTCATGAACCTCGATCGCTTCGCCTGATCAACGACCGCACCGTCGATCACCACTTGATCCCCTGATCGTTCCGGACGACATCTCCAATCAACGAACACGCCCTCCCGTCGCAAGACGGGAGGGCGTGTCCATCGATGCCCTGCAGGCTCGCCCATCCATCCCTCACCTTCCGACCGATGAGAGGAAACCAGGGTGACCGGAAGTCGATTGAATCGTCGAGGTCAAGGCTGATCCGAGCGCGACCGCTCGAATTTTCGTCGAAACGCGGCTTCATCCTTCTCTTTCAAGTAGGGCGGGTATCCACTCCATGCCGTCCCCTGAAGGATTTCTTCACGCCCCCGCTCGAAGAGCGCCCGCATTTGAACCGGATCGAAGGACTCCGTCGGCTCGAGATCGAAATCGAAAGGGATGGAAGCAAGCCGGAACTTGAAGCCATCACGGATCGACGTCAGCCAGATCCGATAGAGATCACCGATACCGTTGCTCCGAATCAGCCCGGATATCGCTCGGCCCGCGATGTCGAACAAGGCTCGGGGCGTCGGTTCGTACTTCAGGACAAGCGGAGCGTTGCGAATGACCCAGACTTCCGGGGGCACCACGCCATCCTCATTGAACAACGGCAGATCACCAAGTCGCAACGCGACCGGAAAGGTGAAGACCTGGGAGGAGACTCCACCGTCCACATGCATCTCGTCGTAGATCCGGCCATCCGGTGCGACCACGTCGATCAGCACCGGCGGAAAGACTCCGGGAATGGAGGCGGAGGCGAGGATGATGTCATGCGCCAGTTCCAACCCCCCCGGCACGTCATTCGCCGCGATCGCACTGAGGCACCAGATAGACGGTTCCATCCGATCGAGATTCGTGGTCCCGACGAAGAGTCTCCGTCCACGCCGATGTTCCTCGCCCATTCGGCGAAAGACCTCCTCGTCGAAATGAGTCTCGAGCAAGGCCCGAAGGCCCTCGGGATCGCTCAAGGCATCGCTCGTCATTCCCTCGAGCAGTCCGCGTTCGGTGACCAGGTCACTCGTCCGAAGGGTGGTGAAGCAGACCTCCATCCGGTTGTCGTACTCCGAACCGAGGAATGCAAAGGGTGCTGTCAGAGCCCCGGTCGAAATCCCCGTCACCACGTTGAATTCGGGCCGAGTCCCCAGTTCGGTCCAGCCGGAAAGCAGACCAGCCCCGTACGCCCCGTCGGAACCGCCTCCGGAAATCGCCAGCACCGCCACGGGTTTCTGGTCGAGCCCGCTCTCTTTCATCTGTTCCGCCAGCAGATCGACGCGGCGTTGAGCCCCTGCCCGATCCAGATCCTCCTCGTCCCCGCGTCCATAGCGCCAACTGGCCATTCCCGGAGGTGCGACCTCATGAATGAGTGATCGGGGCACCGGATTCCTGGGCGGTGCGGCGCAGCCAGTGGCCAGCCCGACCCAGCACAAGCAGAAGAACCTTCCAAGGCTCGTTCCGTTTCCAGTCATCAGATTCATTCCCTTGCGTTTCAGTCGCGGCGGTGTCCCGTCTGCCATCCGATGGCGAGACGGATCCTCTTTTCGAACTCGGGTCGAAACGATAACGAAAATGCCTGAATCCACGGCGTTTGTTGCGGCATCCCGAAATAATCCGACCGCGTCGGTGTGAGACCGACATCGCGACCCCGGAAGGACTCCGGCGAGACCGTCCTCGCCCGCGAGTCCCCCTCCCACCGGATCAACATCATGCCGTGGCGAATGAAGAAGAGTTTGCAGGAAATCCGTGACTCCCGAACCACCCGATCGTACTCATCCGCTTCGGTCGGATTGATCGCCGAAGTCGCAAGGACCCCGAGAGAAATCCATGCG
>CAJWFU010000343.1:0-3663 GCA_913031315.1 uncultured Phycisphaerae bacterium
CGGGGCCGTCATCCCCGCCGCGTTGACCAGACCACCGACGGTGATCGCCAGCAGCATGGTCGCGACGTCCGGCCGCTCGACCAGGCTTCGCAGTCCGCTTCTCGGGCGGGTGTCGACGAGATCCAGCCCGGGCGTGGACGCGAGGATCCCGACGTTGTCGTGCGGACACGCGGTCACGCAGTCCAGGCAGAAGGTGCAGTCGAGGTTGCCCCGTTTCGCGGGAACCAGCAGACCCAGACCGCAGCCCGGTCCCCGCGGGCCACCAGTCAGGCAGTCCCGGGTGGAACATGATTCGCAGGTCTTCGGATCACGAGCGGCGACGGTGCGGGTCGACATCGTCGACGGGACCATCTGGAACTGTCCCAGCGGACAGACGTACCGGCAGAACGAGGCACCGTCGAACACCAGGTCGATCACCGTGGCCATCACCACGAATCCGATCAGGATCCAGGCCGTGAGCGCCGGCGCGTCCCAGGGATCGAACGCTTCGTAGGCCACCAACCAGGCGACCACGAGTCCGGCAGCAAGCCATTTCGACTGCAGCGCGGCCGGCCAACGTCGAGTCGGACGAATCCACCGGCGCAACAATGAACGCGGGGCGATCAGGGGGCACCCGAAGCAGGCGACGTTTCCGATCACGATCGCCGCCACGATCACCAGGCCTCGCCAATGAGTCCAGGGCAAGGTGCCCGCAAGATTCAACGGTGCCCTGTCGGAACCCAGCAATCCGTCGATCACGATCACCACCAGGACCGCGAAGGCACCCAACCGAACCGCCAGGCGGAATCTCGCCGACCGGAGCAATCGCCCCAATCCCCGCACTCGAAGCAGGTCGCCTCCCTCCAGCCGCGGATCGACGCGGGAAGGAAGGACCGGCAACGACACCGTACGAGGGGCCTCCGCGACCACCGGCTTCATCACCGTCCCCATCCCGGTCGAAAACCGGATGTGTCGGGCCGCCAGGATCACCGCGGGAACAAGGTAGACCAGATTCCCGGGTATCCACATGATTCCCGCCGCCAACTGCTGGTCGAGCTTCGCATCGACGTCCAACGCGGAGGCGATCGGTCCGTACCACGGGTAGAGCGGAGCCGGCCCGAAGGCGAACGTGGCGGCGACCACCGTGTTCACCAGGTCCGCGGTCACGAGATACGGCACCATCGCCAATCGTGGCCAGCGTGCTCGAAACGGACGAGTCGCGATGACCGGTCGCCAGAAGAGAACGCCCGCCCCGAGCATCGTGGCGTGTTCGACCCGATGCCAGAACGGATCGGAGATCGCGAGTTCGTAGGCGGCGGGGACGTGCCATCCCAGCGTGGTGACCGCCATCGCGATCCAACCGGTCACCGGGTGTCCGAGCACCGCCAGCACGCCCCGCGCCGGACGACTGGCGAGAAGCGGCCCGAGCAAGCCGACTCGAATCGACCGGGGAAGGCCTGCCATCACCGGCAACGCCGGGGCACCGATCCAGATCAACGGAGGAATCACCATCGCGAGGAGCAGGTGCTGCACCATGTGACGGGAGAGCAGACGCTCGGCCGCGGCATCGAGCGGTGATGCGATTGCGAGGAGAAGCAGAATCCAGGCCGCGATGAAGGCCAAGGCCCTGGCCGCCGGAAGAGTGGCTCGAAGACGGTGGGAACGACCACGAAGCCGTTGACGCCCGACCAGATAGAGCGTGATCGAGATCGTCGCGGCCACGATCGTGAACGGCGCACCGGCGATGGCCTCGAGCCAGGGCTGGAGCGATTCCGAACTCACCTCGAACTGGTCGCGAGTCCCTCGACCGTCGGCGACGCGTCTCGAGCCGGTTGGGCTTCGAGGGCGCCGGGGATGGAAGCGGGCCGTGAATCCTCGGTCAGAGTCACCAGAAAGGCCACCAGCGCCTGGGTCTCGGCGCTGCTGAGATTTTTCCCGTAGGCCGGCATGTTGCCACCGCCCTGCTGGATCTGCCGGACGAGTTGATCCCAGCTCAAGTGCGTTCCGACATCATCGAGCGCCGGTCCGCGTTCCCCTCCGAGCCCGCCGATCGAATGGCAGTTCCGACACTGGGCGAACTGGAACTGGAGTGCTCCCTGAAGTTCCAGAGGCGTACGGTCCCGGACGTATTCGACCGGAGTCGGGTCCGAGGTCCAGGCCTTCATGTGGGGACTCCACGGTGAGTACTCGCCCAACCAGGTCAGCACGCCAAGCCCGGTGACGATGGCCACCAGCAGCACCACTGACAAGGGCCGTCGACTGGGTGCCCGTTCGCCCCGGGAGGAAAGGAATGGCAAGGCTGCCAGAGCGGCCACGATCACCGGCGGTCCTGCCAGCAGCAGGAAGGTCTCGGTCGATGGAGGAAGCAACGCCAGCACCGCGAAGATCCAGAGGAACAACGTGTCAGGTCGCGGACTGACCTCGATGATGGTGGGATCCGGCACCGGACCCGGTCCGAACGGACCCGACCAGGCGGCGATTCCGACCAGCGCGATCAGCATCGCGCCGCAGAAGACCATGTCTCTGCGAGCGGCATCCGGGAAGAACGGAACCCCGGTCTTCTCCACTCGTTTGTGATACTCCTCGCGGTAGGTCTCCGGTTCCACCGTCTGCCCCGGCTTCGGCATCTCACTGATCCCGTTCTTGAGGACCAGCAGCAGGTGAAGACCGATCAGGCCGATCGCGGTACCAGGCAGAATGAAGACGTGCAGAGAGAAGAATCGGCTGAGAGTCGCACCGGAGATGTCGGGGCCACCGAGAACCAGGGCTCGCAGCCAGTTCCCCAGAAGAGGCGCTCGGTCGACGATCGCAGCACCGATCCCGAGTCCCCAGTAGGCGTCGGAATCCCAGCGCATCACCTGACCGGTGAAAGCGAGCGCGAGCGTGGTCAGGCAGAGCATGACGCCCGCCACCCAGGTCAGTTCCCGGGGATATTTGTAGGTCCCGTGGAGGAAGACCTGTGCCATGTGGATGAGCATCATCACGCACATGGCGTTGGAACTCCATCCGTGCAGGGCGCGGAGCATCCATCCACCAGGGATCTTTTCGTCGATGTAGACGAGGCTCGAGTACGCCTCGGCCGCGCTCGGGACGTAGATCGTCGCGAGCAGGATTCCGGTCACCAGCTGAATGATGAAGAACATCAGCGTGGCACTGCCGAACACGTACCACCACTTCGCGTCCCGCGGGACCCGGTGGTACATCGCGCCCTTGGTCACGGTCACCAGACCGGTTCGGTCATCGACGACGTCGACCCCACGATTGAGAGCGTTCCGAAACCCCATGTCACGGACCCTCCTGCAGACCGGCCAGGCGGCCGGCGAGAATCTCGAGTCCGTCGTCCTTGATCCGCCACTCGTATTCGAACAGACCACGCGGCGGCGGGCCCGAGGCTCGGGAGCCATCTTCGTAGTAGACCCCGCCGTGGCAGGGACACATGAAGAGTCGCGACTGTGCGAACCATTCCACCGGACAACCGAGGTGGGCGCAGTTGATCGCGAAGACCTGGAACTTCTTCTCTTCGATGCACCGGACGTAGCAGGCGTTGCGGTTGGTCTCTCCGTCGGTCGGAGAATCCCAGGGCATGATGAACTTCACCAGCACCGTGGTGTCCGGCTCGAAGCCATCGAGATCGCCGACCCGGGTCCATCGATTGGGATCCGGCGCCTCGGCGGGATCGATGAC
>CAJWFU010000344.1:0-3651 GCA_913031315.1 uncultured Phycisphaerae bacterium
CCTGGTCCGACGATGATCTCCGGTCGCATGCGCGGGCGGCGGTGGAGGCGGCCGGGGCCGAGATCGACGAGAAGATCTGGAAAGGGATGTCGGACCGGATGCGGTTCGTGCAGGGTGATTACTCGAAGTCCGTGACCTATGAGGCGGTGAAGACCGCGCTCGGCTCCGCCGCTCGGCCGCTTTTCTACCTGGAGATTCCACCGTCGCTCTTCGAGACCGTCGTTCGAGGACTTCATGAGGCGGACATGGTCTCCGCGGATGGCATCCGGGTCGTGGTGGAGAAGCCCTTCGGCCATGATCTGGAATCCGCCCGCGCGTTGTACGAGTCGCTCTCGGAGATGCTCCGCGACGAACAGCTCTATCGCATCGACCACTATCTGGGGAAGAATCAGGTCCAGAACATCATGGTCTGGAGGTTCGCCAACCGGCTGTTCGAACCGCTCTGGAATCGGGATCACGTCGAGTGCGTTCAGATCACGATGGCGGAGTCTTTCGACGTCGCGGATCGCGGTTCGTTCTACGACAAGGTGGGGGCGCTCAAGGACGTCGTCCAGAATCACATCATGCAGATCGTCGGGTTGCTGGCGATGGATCCCCCGGTGTCCGCGAAGCCTGCCGACCTTCATGTGGCACAGGAAGCCGTGTTCGAGGCGATGCGACCGATTCGATCCGAAGACGTGGTCAGGGGCCGGTATCGCGGATATCTGGAAGTCGAAGGTGTTGCCGGTGATTCCACCACTGAAACTTTCGTCGCGCTGCGGGTGTACATCGATTCCTGGCGATGGTCGGGGGTGCCGTTCCTGATCCGGGCCGGGAAGTCATTGGGGGCCACGGCAACCGAAGCGGTCGTGGTCTTGAAGTCGCCTCCGCTGGATCTCTTCGGTGCGGATCTGCATGGAGGCACCCCGCCGACTCCCAACCGAATTCGATTCCGACTCGGACATCACGACGGTGTCCAGGCCAGCGTTCAGGCTCTTGATCCTTCGTCGACCGGTTCGATGGCTTCCACCGAAGTGCTGCTCGACGTCGATTTCGAGCATGCGCTCGGACGGGAGCGACTTCCCTACGAGCAGTTGCTTGGCGATGCCCTCGACGGCAACATGACTCGCTTTGCGACCCAGGGGATCATCGAAGGCACCTGGACCGCCTTGGCGGCGGTGGTGAAGGATCCGTCCGCGGTGATCGACTACGAGCCAGGAACCATGGGGCCGGATCAGGCCGATGGGCTGACCGATGGGCTCGTCGACTGGATAGAACCCGTCGCCGGGCCGAGTGATCGACCGGCCTGAGGGAGACGGGTGGCGTGACCCCGCTACTCGGAGAGTCCGGGAGCGAAACCGCGACGCATCGCGTTTTCGGTGATCGCCCGCGGTTCGACGAACTGCAGCAGGTAATCATGGCCGCCGGCCTTGGTTCCGACCCCCGACATGCCGAAGCCGCCGAAGGGCTGTCGACCGACGAGCGCCCCGGTGATTCCACGGTTGAGGTAGAGGTTCCCGACTCGGTAGTCCCGCCTGGCCTGATCCAGATGGCTCGGCTTCCGACTGAACACCCCTCCGGTCAGTTTGTAGGCGGTGGCATTGGCCACCGCGAGTGCCTCGTCGAAGTCCGCGACCTTCATGACCGCCAGCACGGGACCAAAGATCTCTTCACCCGCGAGTCGGTGATGGGCTTCGATTCCACTGATCACCGTGGGACCGACGTAGGGCAGCCCCACCGAGGCTTCAAGGCCTTCTGGAACCGGGAGTTCGATCTCCACTCGACCTTCGGATCGTCCGATTTCGATGTACTCCCGGCATTTTCGCTGGGCGTCGAGGTCGATGACCGGACCGACGTCGGTACCTGGAAGCTTCGGGTCACCGACCACCAGGGTTCGCGTCGATTCCACGATGCGTTCGAGGAAGGTGTCGTATGCGGTTTCGACCACGATGGCTCGGCTGCAGGCGGAACACTTCTGTCCGCTGAAGCCGAAAGCCGAATGGCGGACGCCGAGCACGGCTTCGTCGAGGTCTGCGCTTGCATCGACGATCAAAGCATTCTTGCCACCCATCTCGCAGACGACCTTCTTCACGTGGAGCTGATCTTCGGCGGTGTCGCCGGCGGCTCGGAGAATGTCCAGGCCGACCGCCTTGCTGCCCGTGAACGCGATGATCGAGGTGCGGACGTCGCGGACCAGTCGGGCGCCCACGACCTCTCCGGGGCCGGGTAGGAACACGCATGCGTCGCGGGGGCAGCCGGCTTCGATCAGAATCTCGTGCATCACCTTCGCGATGCCCGGAGTCTGTTCCGCGGGCTTGACCACGCAGGTGTTGCCACACACCAGCGCCGCCGCGGTCATTCCGGCACAGATCGCGAGCGGGAAGTTCCACGGGCTGATCACCACGGTCACGCCCCGCGGCTGGTGCAGCACCTCGTTGATCTCCCCGATGAATCGGCCGAGCCTTCGGGGCTCGAAAAGCGGTACCGCTTCTCGAGCGTAGAACTCGAGGAAGTCGATCGCCTCGCAGACGTCTCCGTCGGCTTCCCGCCAGGGCTTCCCGCTCTCCCGGATCACGATGCCGGAGAGTTCGTCTCGTCGGCGTCGCATGATTCCCGCGGCCCTCACCAGCATCGCGGCCCGCTCGCGGACGGGGGTGTCGCGCCAGGCGGGGAACGCCGCGTGGGCGATGTCCATCGCCCGATCGGCGTCCGCTTCGGTCGCCTGGTTGGAGACCGACGGCACGGTGGCGGAATCAACTGCTCGGGCAAACGACTCCCGCACCTCGCGCTGGGCGAAGTCGCGGAAGGATTCCGAGAAGAAGGGACGGCCATCGCCCACGTCGGGATCGTGGTTGGACAGCGTGTGTCGTTCCGGTGCTCCGTTGATTCGTTCTTCGCCGGGATCGCGTTCGAATCGACGATGAGGCGAAGACAGCAGGGTGGCAGCGTCGACGCCGTCCATGAACCCGGCCTTCAGCCAGGATTCGTTCGAAGTGTTCTCCAGCAGTCTTCGCACCAGATACGCCATGCCGGGAATCATCTCGCCGACCGGAACGTACTCGCGGACCCGGAAGCCCATGTCGCTCGCGGCCTGCTTGAGTTCGGGTGCCATGCCGTAGAGCATCTGGAGTTCGAGGGCCTCGCTCGGAAGGCCGGCCTTTTCGAGCTCCGCGATCGCGGCGCCGATCGAACGGGCGTTGTGGGAACCGAGGGCGAGCTTCACGCCTCCTTGGTTCATGGTGCGGGGGGTCGAATGAATGAACGCCGCGGCCATGCGTTCGAAGCACGCGTCGGAATCGCACTTGCGGCTCCAGACGGGGACCGGCCAGCCCATTTCCTCCGCGTGGATCGTCTCGTAGTCCCAGTAGGCGCCCTTGACCAGTCTCACGGTGACCTGGCGTCCGGTTCGTTTCGACCATTCGATGATTCGTCGTGCGTCGTCGTCTCCAGAGCGGAGATAGGCCTGCATGGCGATACCCGCCGTGAAGTCGACTTCCTCGCAGCACCGCATGAAGAGTTCGAGGGTGAGATCCTTGAGTTCGAACTGCTCCATGTCGAAGTTGACGAGCACGCCGCGATCCCGGGCCCGCTCGAGAAGTGGGCGAAGGGCGTCGACGAGTCCTTCAATCGATCCCGCGGTGTCGATCGGGTCGGTCTTGGCGTAGAGCGAGG
>CAJWFU010000345.1:0-3649 GCA_913031315.1 uncultured Phycisphaerae bacterium
CTCCCAGGCGATGGCGAGGATGTTTCCGTTCGGGAGTACCTCGATGTCGTGATGCATCCGGTAGGCGTTGCTGATGTGACTGAAGCTCCACTCCAGTTGGTCGTCCCAGCTTCGACGCTCGATCCGCCCCCCGGCCGCCCCGCCATTGATGGAACTGCTGGTCCCCGGATTGGCGGTTCGGATGAGATCCCCGTCCTCGGTCAGGTAGACCGAATTGGCGGCTCGATAGGAGCTCGTCCAACGATTCACCACCCGGCCGAGTGAATCGATCAGGAAGGTGTCGGTGGTGGCGGTCAACGGCGCGAAGAGCGTGTAGCCCGGTTCCGTCGCACCATCATCACGGATCACCCCGATGGTGTTGCCGTTCTGACTCCACGCGGATGAGACCAACGTCAAGGTGCCGACGACTGCGATGGCCGAGGATCGTTGGAACGTCATGCTTTCGCCTGCTTTCCGATGGAGAGAAACGGATGGAACGAGGTGACGGAGGGAATCGGGTCCGCGTTTCAGAAACAGGGCCCCCAGGCCGCGGCGAGCAGTCCGATGTCGGCTCCGCCGATGGTACCGTCGCCGTTCAGATCCGCGGCCGGATCGTCGGTGCCCCAGACCGCGAGCATCAGACCGAGGTCGGCGCCGCCGACGATTCCGTCCCCGTCGAGATCTCCCGAACAGTCCGACAGTTCGATCGGGCCGCCGGGCGTGAGGTCGCGGCCGTCGAAGCCCGCGAAGTCCGAGGCGTAACGGCTGCAACGAAACGCATTCTGGAGTCCGTTGGGTTCGTCGCCCTGAGTGAGCACCCCGCTGGGACCGACCGGATTCACGTAGAGCCAGACCAACTCTCCGCCCGGATCGATCTCGTAGAACTCGCCGCCCCGCGGACTGGCGCCACTGTTACGACCCTTGCAGAACAGGGTGTTGCCGTTCTCCAGCCGCTGCACTCCGGAGAGTCCACTGCTGTAGAAGCTGGTGGGATCGTCGGCGATGTAGAGGATCGACGCGGACTCGGGACCGTAGGCGTCGCCTTCGGCCAGGGCGTAGCCGCCGTCCTCGAGGATCGGCGGCGTGAACTCCTCGATGGTCGAGTACGCGCCGTCGGGACGACCGTTGCCGTTGTTGAAGACGGTGAGATTGCCTTCGCCGGGGAGGCCGTCCCGCACCCAGGCGACGTCGTGGTTGAAGTAGAGCGTCTGATCCGCGGCGGTGCCCCGGTCGTAGACCTGCGGGTTGCCCCAGCGGTACATGAGATCACCCGCGGGCCCCGCCGCCTCTTCGGTGCTGAGGCCGTGATTGATGATCCAGGCTTCGCTGAGGAACGGCGTGCTGATCACGATCTGATCGAGGCGTTCGTTGTAGTCGATCCCGTTGGCATGGATCCAGTCACCATTGTCGTTGCGGCGATAGTTGATGTCGACCTTGCCGGGATTGTCGGCGATGACCCCGTAATTGTCCTTGGTGGCGTCGAAGTCCTGGACGATGTGATCCCAGAGGTGCCAGCTCCAGACGATGTTGCCGCCGGTCGCGCCCTCGGGTTCGACTTCGATGATGTGAAGGGGCCAGAGGGAGTCGCTCGCCAGGGCAGCGGGATCGCGACCGGCCTGGATGGCTTCTTCGGCGGACTTGTATTCCCACGCGATCATCAGCACGTTGCCGTTGGGCATCGGGGCGATGTCGTGATGAAGTCGATGCTCAGGCGTGTTGTAGGAGAAGTTCCAGACGAGGTTCCCTTCCCAGTCGAATCGCTTCACGTTGGAGCCGTCACCGCCGGCGATGAGGACGCTGCCCTTCGCCGGTCCCGCGTCGGAACAGCGAAGCAGACTGCCGTCCTCGAGGAGGTAGATGGAGTTGCCGCCCGGGTTGGTGTCCATCCACGAATTGACGAGATTGCCGTCGTTGTCGATGAGGTACGTGGGCGTCGAATTCAACGGAGTGAAGAGCGTGTAGCCGGGCGACGCGTCCGGGCCGCTCTCGATCAGTCCGACCGTTCGATCCTGGCCGGCGGCGGCGGCGGTGGCGGTGGTGACGAGAACGAAGCCGGCGATGGCGGTGAGGAAATGGCTCGGGTTCATCTCTGGAATTCCTGTCCGATTGGGGAATCGATTTCGGTATCACGTCGGGCCGATGAATTCATTGTTCGATGATCCCGATTCGGGACACCGAGTCACCACAAAAAAACAACCGTTCCGGATTGGCTTCGTCCCGAGGGGTTTCCCGGACTGCAAGAACGCGGTGGAACATTTTCCGGACGCCCGATAGGCTCCCTTGAACCCCTTCTGGAAACCAGCCATGCGTCGATGTCGCTCCTCGAGTCCCGTGTTTCTGGGATCGATCCTGATCCTGTCCCTCCTCGGGGACGTGTTCGCGTTCTCCCAGGAGACGATCCCACCGACGCCCGCCACCGCTTCGGCGTCGACCGCCGAACTCGCCGCGGGAGCGTTGGAACGAGGACCCTGGAAAGTCGCCACCCTGCGAGAACGAGACGGCATTCGTAACGGCCCCGAATATCGCGGAGGCACGATCCACTACCCGGTCGGGGCCAGCACCTCGCTCCCGATCATGGTGATCTGTCCGGGCTTCCAGGCCTCGGAAGGCTCCGTACGACCCTGGGGCGGTTTCCTTGCGTCCCATGGGATCGTCACCATGACCATCGGAACCAATCGACCCGACGTGATGCCGATCGCCCGAGGCCGGGCGTTGCTCGACGGAATCGAGACCGTACGAGCCGAGCAGGATCGTGAAGGTTCACCCCTCAAGGGTCGGATCGACGGCGAACGAGCGGGCGTGGCCGGTTGGTCGATGGGCGGAGGCGGTGCCCAGCATGCGGCGATGCTCGATCCCACGCTGAAGGGCGTGGTCGCGATGGTGCCCTGGCAGCCGTTGATCCGCTTCGAACATCCGGTCCCGGTCCTGATCCTCGCCGGGGACAAGGACGAGATCGCCAGCACCCGCAAGCATGCCCGGCCACACTTCGATTCCACGCCGAAGACGACTCCCCGCCTCTTGTACGAGGTTCGTGGCGGCGGCCACTTCCTTCCGAGCAGTCCGGAAAACCATCGCGCCCAAGTTGGTGCGATCACGCTGGCCTGGGTGAAGACCTTCGTCGAAGGCGACGATCGATATCTCGAAGTGCTCGAGGAACGACCCTCGACCGCCAGCATCTACGAGTTGGAACTTCCCGGCGTGATGGACCAGAAGTCCGACGCATCCGAACCCGCCGGGGTTTCGACGGGTTCCGGCACCGGTCGCTAGCCCTCGGTGTCTTCGCTGGTCGATGCGGCGTCGATCTCGGGTTCCTCGCCCGCCACGCCATCTTCCTCGGGGCTCATCGCGAACACCTGCAGGCGATGGCCCACCGGACTCCAGCCGAGTTCCAGACAGATCCGATCTCGAAGGGCCACCAGTTCCGGACTCTCGAAGTCGATGGTGCGCCCGGTCCGCATGCAGACCATGACGTCCCGCGGCTGCTTCCCGTAGATCAACTGGAAGTGAGCCTGCTTGGAATCGAATAACGCCTGGGTGATGATGCCCGCTTCCTGGAGCAGGCGAAGCGTGCGATAGATCGTGGCCTTGGAAACCCGATGACCGCGGTTGCGCATGTCAAGCAGGAGTTCCTCGGCCTCGAACGGTCCATCGTGGTCGATGATGGCCTGCA
>CAJWFU010000346.1:0-3634 GCA_913031315.1 uncultured Phycisphaerae bacterium
GTCACGGCACAAAAAGACCGACGGATCTTCCGTCCGATCATCACGAAGACCTCTGAGCATTGACTCGGTTGGCAGCCGGACGTTCCAGACGCCGAAAAACAGCATAGGAGCAACCCATGCCACCGTCACGGTTCCCCGCTCTTTTCCTGATGAACTGCCCCTGATCGTGATCGCCGCGGATCAGGGGGGCCTCTGAAATGCCGGATCATCGGGATTTCCGGCAGATCGCAGATAGGCCAGGAGGTCGAGCACTTCATCCATCGACGCGGTGTCCATCAGGCCCGCCGGCATTGGAGAGGCGGGTTCTTCGGAGACGATGTCCTCGAGCGCCACTTCGGTTCGCAGGACTCCAGCCCGTGGATCCGGGGCGATCGCGAGTGACGAGGCGGTTCGTTCGATGGGCAGGCCCAGGACGAGTTCATCCTTCCGGGTCCGCACCAGCACACCGGCGTACTGATCGGAAAGATCGCGAGCGGGATCGATCGAAGCGATCAACAGATCACGCGGGGAGAATCGAGCCCCCACACCGGTCAGATCCGGTCCGTAGGCGATACCCACGCCCCCCACCTGATGACACGCACCACATTGCAGCGCGGTGAAGAGCGATTCTCCCCGAGCGAAGTCACGCCCCGCGTTCACACGGGAGAGATGTGGCTCGAAGGCTTCAACGTCCCACGCTCGGACGAACCTTCGCGCCTCGACATCACGAGATTCCTTTCCCCTGGCTTCCGCGAGGTTCGCGAGTCGCTGGCTTGCCATCGGGCCGAGATGCGGAGCGATGGCTTCTCGAATGGCGTTCACGTAGCCGGGAAAACTCGCGCCGCCGGTTTCAGTGGCGAGGCGATCGAGAGCATCGACCGCCGCGTCGATCGAGTCCTCGTCCCAACCTTCCGATTGAAGTCTCAACGCATGAAGATGGTGAATCGCTTCCTGCGGACTCGATGCCGCGGTGACCAGAGGCATCGTCCGTTGAACCACGAACGGTGCCTCCAGGGCCACGAGCACTTCGACCAGAATCCGATCCGCATCGAATCGTCCGGTGGGATAGACCTCGTCGAGCAGTGCGAGCACCGTCTCCCGGTCGGCCGGATCGAGCGGGCCGTGACGGGTCCAGAGGAGGGCCAGAGCACGGGCGAGAGCCCGGCGACCGTGAGCCGAGTCGTCCTCCGATGCGGCGTCGAGGATTCGCTCGAGACTGCCGATCGCCTGGGCCCGGTCACCGGCCCGCATGGTCGCGAGCATGATTTCCCAGCCCCCATCGGCGGCTGGCAGCATTCGACCTTCTTCGAGCATGATCGCGGCCGCGTCTCGGGAATCATCGACCGCGAGATCGCCGCGATTCGCCGCTCGCAGACGATGTTCGAAGCCCACTCTCGCTGCCCGACGGACCGCGGAATCACGATCTCCCATCGCAGCGAGCAGATCCTCGAGCTCGACCGCATCGGGGTCGCGATGAGAGATTTCAACCGCTTGCCGGCGATTTCGGTCCGCGTCCGGACTCGATACCGCGGCCGAAGCGGCGGCGCCGGTCCACCGGACTCGGTAGAGCCCCGACTGTGAACCACGTCCACCGGTCGAGAGAACCATCGAACCATCGGGCGCGAACGCGAAATCGGTGACATTGAAGGGACGACCTTCGAGAAACGGTCGTGGCTCCCCGCGATACGTGGCACCGTCCGGCGTCATTTCCACCGCAAGCACTCGTCCATAGGCCCAGTCGCCGAGGAACATGCTGCTTCGCCAGGGTTCGGGGAAATCGGATCGATGCCCGCTCGCCACGCCGGTGGGACTCCCCGCATCCATCTCGAGCACCGCGGGGAAGGCTTCCGCGGAATCGAGCGGCCACTTGCCGCTGCCCGACCGCCAACCGAATTCCGCACCGGAGACGAGATGGACGAACCGCGGCGTCCGGTACCACGGCAGGCCGATGTCCCATTCCATGTCGGCGTCGTAGGTGAAGAATTCTCCGTCTGCATTGAAATCCAGGTCGTAGGGATTCCGCATTCCGGCCGCCATGATCTCCCACTCACTCGCCTCGAGATCCGTACGCAGAAGAACTCCGCCGGGTGATCGAATCCCCACCGCATGACCGCGCGGATCCCAGATCCTTTCAATCACGGTGTCTTCCGCCCAGCCGTCGTGCGGCGATGGCGTCCGGAGGGGTGAAGGCAGCGAGGCGTAGTTTCCGTTGACCATCCAGATCATTCCATCCGGCCCGAGGACCATTCCGTGCGGCCCGTGCTCGGATCCGCTGCCATAGGCACCGAGGCGTTCGACCGTTTCGTATCGATCATCGCCGTCGGAATCGCGAAATCGCCAGAGTCCGCCGGTGCGCTTCGGATCGTCGGCGACGTTGGCATAGATGTCGTCGCCGACCACGAGCAGACCCTGGGCCCGGCCGATGTCCTCGTGCAGGCGTTCGACCAGTGCCGACCCGCCCTTGATCTCCGACGGCGTGATCCGGAGCAGCGGTCCGTATTGCGGAGAGATGACCACCCGCCCTCGGTCATCCACGGTCATCGCGCTCCAGGAACCTTCTCCGGGCCGGGCCGCGTGCAGGAGTTCGACCTCGAAGCCATCGGGAACCCTGATGTCTTCCACCGGCGTGGCCAATCCTTCGGCGAATGGGTTCTTCCAGATCCCGGTCGCCGCCACCGCGGTGCCGAAATCGAACGGCCGACGGGATTTTTCCGCCCCGACGATCTCCCAGTCGACATCACTGACCCGGGTCAGATCTCCATCCGCATGCTCGACCGTGATCACCGCCGCGAGCCCGGCTGGTCCACTCTCATTGAGACAGTCGAATTCCAATCGCCGTTTCCCGGCGGCGGGCTGGTCGAGTTCGTACCACCCCGGCACCGACCAATCGGCGTGACGCAGAACCACCTCGCCGTCGAGACGAACCACCAGGCGATTGTCCGCGGTGGCCCGGATCGACAACCTGGTCGCCCCTTCGGGCACTTCGATGGTGGTCGCGAAAACCGCCTTTTCACCATCACCCGGATCGTCCGAAGACCAGATCCAGTGGGGTGAGGGCGGGGCGGAAGACGAGGAGGCCGCGATCATCGTCGTCGCGACGACGACGGCGGCCCATCCGATCTTGAAGTGGTCGGGCATTCCCCGATCCTACCCAGAGTCAACGGCGACGTCGACGGGATCCGATCGGACTCAAGGGTGCCGGCTGGACCGGGATTCCTTCTTCCTTCTCCAACTGCTTCTGAAGAAGTTCCACGTTCGTACGAACGTTCTTCATCTGATCCCAGGTCAGACCTTGGAGGAACGCGCTCGCGAGTGCGTTCATCAGACTGAAGCCGGTGAAGACCATCCGGCCCGCCGCCATGTCCACGGCGACTCCCGAACAACCCATGTTGCTGAGCAACTCGATCGCGGTACGAATCTCTATGTCTTCCGGACCACGTCCCTGCCGCAGCATCGCACCGAGGGTGCGCGAGGTCGCGAAGAGCAGGCCTTCCTCGTTCTGACGCGCGGCGGCGATCAGTTTCGCCGTCTTTTCCAGCTCTGGACGAGCCTGGATACCGACCTCGAGGTTCTCACCATTCAATTGGAAGACGCGATGGATGACGTTGTTGAGCGCCGCGATGTACCCCCGCCCCGACGAGACGGTGGAGAAGTT
>CAJWFU010000347.1:0-3630 GCA_913031315.1 uncultured Phycisphaerae bacterium
CCTCGGAGCTCTTTTTTCACCCGTGCTCATGGGGCTGGATGAGTGGTTGGTCATCGGTGGTGATTGGCGTTTCGCCGCTTCGCCCGGTAATCTTCTCAGTATCTTCATCCGTTCATCCGGATAAACGGTTTAAGGGCGTTTTGAGATCAGACCAGCTCTTCTTTCCCGCGATTCGGGGGAGCTCTTCCGAATTGGACGCCCAGCCGCAAAGGATTCCGATCATGGCACCGAGTGCGTTTCTGGCCGAATTGGACCGCCGAGTTCTCGTGATTGATGGTGCGATGGGAACCAGCCTCCAATCGTGCTCGGATTGCCGGCACGAGGACTGGTTGGGCCGCGAGAACCACTCGGAGATCCTGACCCGCAGTCGCCCGGACATGATTCAGCGGATCCACGAGACGTTTCTCGAAGCTGGTGCCGACTGCATCGAGACCAACACCTTCGGGGCCAATCTTCTGGTCGGGGCGGAATTCGACGATGAGGTGGTGGCCCTCACCCGGCGACTGAACCGGGAAGGGGCTGCGCTGGCGCGAGCGGCCTGCGCGAAATACGAAACGCCGGAAAAGCCGCGATTCGTCCTGGGATCGATGGGTCCCGGCACCAAGCTGGTGAGCCTTGGCCACACCGACTGGGACCTCATGCTGGCCAGTTACACCGAGCAGGCCCGCGGCCTGCTTGACGGCCGGGTCGATGCCTTCATGATCGAGACCTGCCAGGACCTGCTTCAGGTTCGATGCGCCGTGAACGCCTGCCTGGCCGCCCTCGCCGAAGCCGGGAGGACGGTGGACGAGGTTCCGATCATGGTCTCGATCACGATCGAAACCACCGGGACGATGCTCCTCGGCACCGACATCGCCGCCGCGGTCGACGCGCTACGAATGCTTCCCATCGCCAGCCTGGGGTTGAATTGCGCCACCGGACCGGTGGAGATGACCCCGCATGTCGCCTACCTGTGCCGGCACTGGGATCGGCATGTCTCGGTGGTGCCGAACGCGGGGCTCCCGGTTCTGGTCGACGGACAGGCCTCCTATCCGCTCGGTCCGCGTCCCTTCGCGGATTCGATGAGGCGTTTCATCGAGGAGCACGGGGTGAGCCTGGTCGGCGGCTGCTGTGGCACGACCCCCGAGCACATCAAGCGACTCGCGGAGCTGGTGGGAGGCCGGGCCCGGCCGATGCGGGAGATCTCGCCGTTGCCCGCCGGTTGCTCGAGTCTTTACGGGTTCACGGACTTCCGGCAGGACAATTCGTTTCTGATCGTGGCGGAACGGACCAACGCGAACGGGAGCCGCAAGTTCAAGCGGCTGCTTGATTCGGAGGATTGGGACGGCTTGTTGTCGATGGGCCGGGAGGAACTTCGAGGCGGCTCCCATCTGGTCGATCTCTGCGTCGATTTCGTGGGACGAGACGGGGCGCGGGACATGAGTGAGGTGGCGAGACGATTCGCGACCGGTCTCAACGCTCCGATCATGATCGACTCCACCGAGGCGGCCACGATCGAAGCGGGCCTGAAGCGCCTGGGCGGAAAGTGCGTGGTGAACTCGATCAATCTCGAGGACGGGGAACGCCGGCTCGACGAAATCTGTCCGTTGCTCAAGGCCCACGGAGCGGCCTGTGTCGCACTCACGATCGATGAAGATCCCCAGGCCGGCATGGCGAAGACCGCGGGTAGGAAACTGGAGATCGCGAGCCGAATTCACGAGCTCTTCACCCGGAAGTGGGGGCTCGACGAACGAGATCTGCTCTTCGACCCTCTGACCTTCACCATCGCGACCGGGACCGAAGCCGATCGTCGACTCGGGCTGGAGACGTTGGAAGGGATCAAGTTGATCGCCGAGCGTTTTCCGGCCTGCGGCATCCTGCTGGGACTCTCCAACATCTCCTTCGGCCTCAAGCCGGCCGCGCGTGCGGTGCTCAATTCGGTCTTCCTCGAGCACGCGCGGGAGCGCGGCCTCACCGCCGCCATCGTGCATGCGTCCAAGATCCTGCCGCGGACCCGGATCGACGAGGAGAAGTGGCTCGCCGCCGAATGGTTGATCTTCGATCGTCGGGGAACGAGCCGGCCCGAAGGCATGGCATCGGACTTCGATCCGCTCCTTCACTTCATCGGGCTTTTCCCCGACGGCGAAGTGATCGATGCCGGACCGGCCCTGGCCGAACTCCCACTGGAGGAACGGCTTCGTCGTCACATCATCGACGGTGAGGATGCCGGGCTGGTGGAGACGTTGGACGGAGCGCTTGAAGACCTTCCCCCGCTGGTCATCGTGAACGATCACCTCCTCGCCGGGATGAAGACCGTGGGCGAGTACTTCGCGGACGGCCGGATGCAACTGCCTTTCGTACTCCAATCCGCGGAGGTCATGAAGAAGGCGGTGGCCCATCTCGAGCCGCACATGGAAAAGGTCGAAGGGGACAATTCCCGCGGGTCGATCCTGTTGGCGACCGTCGCGGGCGATGTGCACGACATCGGCAAGAATCTGGTGGACATCATCCTGACCAACAACGGCTACACGGTTCACAACATCGGGATCAAGCAGTCGGCGCAGCAGATCGTCGACGCGTGGAGGGAGACCGGCGCTTCGGCGATCGGCATGAGCGGACTGCTGGTCAAGTCGGTGACGGTCATGGAGGAGAACCTCAGGATCCTCAACGACCTCGACATCTCGGTTCCGGTGATTCTGGGAGGAGCGGCCCTGACTCGCTTTCATGCGGAGAAGCGGCTGCGGGGGATCTACGAGGGGCGTCTCTTCTACGGCAAGGATGCGTTTGAGGGACTGAGGATCTGCGACCACCTCGCGTCCGGAACGTTGGGTGACATCGACGTCGAGATCGAAGCGCGGCTCGACAAGCGGGCGGCGGCGGAGGCGACGGTGGAAGCCGGCCGGTCCGCGGCTCGCACGCGAGGCGACGGGGCGACCGCGGTGGCCGCGGAGCCCGTACCGCTGCAGGAGGTGAAGGAGATTCCCGTCGCACCGTTCCTGGGCTCGAGGCTGGTCGAATCGGTGCCCCTGGACGAGGTCTTCGCCTTCGTGAACCGGACAGCCCTCTTTCGAGGCCAATGGGGACTCAAGAAGGGGTCGAGGTCACCGGAGGACTACGCCGCTCATCTGAAGGAGCACGCGGAGCCGGTCTTTGAACGCCTGAAGGAGGAATGTCGGGCTGGAACGGTCCTGACCCCCAAGGTGGTCTACGGCTGGTGGCCGGCGAACGCAGACGGTGACGACCTCGTGGTGTTCGATCCGAAGGACCAGGAACGTGAGATCGAGAGGTTCTCGTTCCCCCGGCAGGCGGCGCGGCAGCGTCGGTGCATCTCCGACTATTTCCGCCCCGTCGATTCCGGCGAACGGGACCTGATCGGATTCCACTGCGTCACGGTGGGTGATCAGGTCTCTCAACGCGCGAGATCGCTCTTTGAAGACGATCGGTACGCGGACTATCTCTACCTTCACGGATTCGGGGTGGAGTGCGCCGAAGCGCTGGCGGAACTCTGGCACAAGAGGATGCGGGCGGAGATCGGGATCGGCCATCAGGACGATCCGATGGTGGCTCGGCTCTTCAGTCAGAACTATCAGGGGAGTCGATACTCGTTCGGGTATCCCGCCTGCCCGGAAATGTCGGCTCAGGAGAAGCTCT
>CAJWFU010000348.1:0-3623 GCA_913031315.1 uncultured Phycisphaerae bacterium
CGATGCCCGCGGCGGTGAGGGCGTTGAAGAGGGTGCTCTTGCCGACGTTGGGCAGACCGACGATGCCACATTCCATGGGCAGGGTTCCTGGCGGGAGGGGCGTGCGAAAAAGGGACGAGGATGGTACTCGGAGACGGTGCTGTCTCGCCTTGCATCTCGTGAGAACGTGGTTTCGGGGTTGACCGCTGGGTCTCCGGTCGAGATCCTGCGGTTTTCCACCACTCCGAACCTCTTCCGGCGATTCCTCATGCCCGTCAGCATTCGCTTCCTCGGCCACGCCGCTTTTTCGATCACTGATGGCACCCACACCGTGCTGGTCGATCCCTTCATCACCGGGAATCCCCAGGCGGAAGCCGCGGGAATCACCGCCGACTCCCTCCGGGCGACCCACATCGCCCTCACTCATGGCCACGAGGATCACGTGGGGGACACGGTTTCGATTGCAAAGCGGACCGGAGCCACGGTCGTCGCAGGCTTTGAACTCGCCAATCTTCTCGGTGAAAAGGGGCTGGAGAATCTTGAACCGGCGAATCCCGGGGGTGGGGTCGACATGCCATTCGGCCGAATCTCGCTCACGTTCGCGTATCACTCTTCCAGCTACGAGGGCCGCTACGCCGGAATGCCTGCCGGGCTGGTGATTCGAATCGGTGACCGAACCGTCTATCACTGCGGCGACACCGGACTTTTCGGGGACATGAGGCTGATCGGCGAGATTCACAAGCCGGATGTGGCGATCATTCCCATCGGGGATCGGTTCACCATGGGGCCCGCCGACGCCACCCGTGCCGCCGAGATGATCGGCGCCCCGGTGGTGATTCCCTGTCACTGGAACACCTGGCCGCTGATCGAGCAGGATCCGTCGCACTTCGCCCCGACCGGAGTCGAGGTTCGCATCCTCGAGGTCGACGGCACGACCGAAGCCTGATTCCGGGCGGGAATCACGGTCGCGAGGCCTGGTCGGTCGATATGGTTCGATGAACACATGAGACCTCCCAGTGGACAAACCGAGCATGGTGTCACGCCCTTCCAGGTGCGGTTGATGGTGCTGGGTGGACTCATCGTGCTCGTGGTCGCAGCCCTCGGCTGGCAGTTGGGACGTCTCACCGGCGAGGAGAGCTGGAGGGTGGATGCCCAGAAGGCCCTGTATCGATCCGGTTATCGCCCGACGACCCGAGGCCCGATCCTTGATCGTGACGGTCGGCCGCTCGCGGTGGAGCGTCCGAGCTGGGAGTTCCAGGCTCACTACGAGACTCTGACCGGCGACTGGGCGTTTCGTCAGGCCCAGCGGGATGCCAAGAAGGAACTGGGATCCAAATGGAGCGAATTGTCCGGTAGCGACCGGCATGGTGAAACGATGGCCCGGATCACCCCCTGGGAACAGGCGGTGGAGCGGGTCTGGGCGGAAGCCGCCCGCGGCAAGATCGATCCCGCCACGCTCGAGGAGCGCAAGGAGGACATCCGGAATCGGACGGGACGGCTGGTGGAGCACATCTGGCAGCGTCGATTCGAAGGGCTGGCGGAGAAGTACGACGACCCGGCCGAGCGATTCAAGATGGAGCCGATCGCAGAGCAGAAAGGGTTTCATGCCGTCGTGGACGGACTGGATGCCGATGGGGCCTTTCCGCTGATCCGGGCGATCGACGATCTTGATCGCCGCGTCCGGGACGCCGGTCTCGATCCCACCCGGGATCCGGCTTTCAGGATCCGCGATGTGAGTCGGCGTGATCGTGGCTATCGCCGGGCGATGGTCACGCTTGATCGTTCGACCCTTCCAACGCCGCTCCGCGGTGCCGAACCGATGGTGATCGAAGTCGACGGGGTCGGGGACACGCTGATCGGATCGACCCGGAGTGAGATCACTCGTGAAGACGAACGACGTCGTCCGTTCCGAAGCGCGGAGGGAACCGAGGAGCCGGATCTGACGGGATATGACGCCCGCTATCCGAGCCTCGTCGGATCATCCGGACTCGAATTGGAATTCGATCGTCGGCTGCATGGCTCGATCGGCTACCGCGAGGAGAACGTCGCCACCGGGGAGATTCTCGCCGACACCGAGCCGGTTTCCGGAGATCCGGTTCGGATCG
Organism: uncultured Phycisphaerae bacterium; assembly: GCA_913031315.1. Classification (GTDB taxonomy): domain Bacteria; phylum Planctomycetota; class Phycisphaerae; order Phycisphaerales; family SM1A02. Next base: position 2,085 of record CAJWFU010000348.1, read on the forward strand.
CGATCGATGGTGATCTGCAGGCTCGAGTGAGGGCGATCCTCGATCCCGAATTCGGTCTGATGCGTTCCCAGAAGTGGCAGTACGGCTGGCGACGAGGCGAGTTGCGCGAGATGACGGTGCCCGAAGGGACTCCGTTGCATGGCGCCGTGGTGGTGATCGACGTCGAGACCGGTGAGACGCTCGCCCTGGTGTCCACGCCGAACGTGGCCGACCTGAACCTCGATGATCGTGACTATGAACTGCTTCTGATGCCGGATCGAACGGTCGAAGATCAGACACGCATCGATTCCCTCCCCGTCGCGGACCGAACGCGTCGGGATGAATTGATCGAACTGGCTCCGTTTCGCAACCGAGCGATCGCGACCGAATACGCCCCGGGCTCGATCGTGAAACCATTGGTCTACATGGCTGGCGTCGAGGGTGGAAGGCTGGGGACGCAGGAAGAGATCGAATGCCGAGGGTACGTCCGTGGAACCGAGGGCCAGAATCTTCGCCCTCGCTGCTGGGGTTGGAGGCCGGAGCGGGAGGAGTTCTTCACCCACGGCCACTTGAATCCGGTGGATGCGATCTCCAAGAGCTGCAACGTCTACTTCTACACCATCGCCGATCGTCTCGGGCCGGTTCGACTCGGACGTTGGTATCGAGATGAATGCGGATTGGAAGACGAGCTCGGGCCGGGATTCGGTTCCGCCCTCGACGGGACCTTCGAGGAATCCGAGGCGATGGGCGAGATCGGTCGGATGATCGTCGGCATCGGCCAGGGGCCCTTCTCCTGGACCCCGCTGCACGCCGCGACCGCCTACGCGCGGCTGGCCTCCGGTGGCGCACCGGTCCGTCCGGTCATGGTGCTTGAACCTTCGGACGATCTCGCGACGGAATCCGGAGCCTGGTCGCGGAGCGCGGTCGATGTGGCGCTGGCCGGCATGCGGGCCTCCGCCCTTGAGGGCACCGCGGCGCGACTCCGAAGGACCTCCGCGACGGGAACCTACGAACCACTGCTCGACTTCTCCGATCTTGGAGCAGGTTCGCCCACGGTCTGGGCGAAGACCGGTACGGCGCAGGTGACTGGAAAGGCTCCGCATGCCTGGTACGCCGGTCTCGTCGCGCCTTCGGGTGAACGAAAGCCCCGGTACGCCTTCGCGGTGATCGTCGAACATGGCAATTCCGGTGGCGCGGCGGCGGGACCGATCGCCGGCCAGCTCATTCGGGCGATGGCGGCCGAGGGTTACCTCGGGGAAGAGGCACGCGAGAACGTCGCGGCGATTCCAGTGCAGTGGCTCGATCCGATCGAGACCTTCTGGGTCGGCTCGGACGAGCCCGAGGGCGGCTCATGAACGAGATACCCGGCCAGGCCGACATGCCGACTTCGGCCACCCGGACCAACGATTCGGCCCGCCCGGAGCGGGAACAGTTCACGGCTCGCGGATTGCACGAGGATGCCCGAGAGCTCCACATCGGCGGTATTCGTTGGTGGAACTTCGGTTGGATCTGCGTGGGGGCGGCATTGCTGCTCAACGTGGTCGGGATCATCGCGATTTC
>CAJWFU010000349.1:0-3610 GCA_913031315.1 uncultured Phycisphaerae bacterium
ACCGCCGACTCAGGCGGGCGAGAGCTGGGTTCGCGCCAGCCTCGCGTAGACATCGCACCGGGCGAGCAATTCCTCGTGACGCCCCTGGTCGACCACGCGTCCCTGGTCCATCACCACGATCCGATCGGCCGCCAACACCGTGCTCAGCCGGTGCGCGATGACGAGGACCGTGCGTCCGTTGCGGAACTCACCGATCGCGAGGTTGATCTGCTCTTCGCTCTCCGCGTCGATCTGACTCGTCGCCTCGTCCAGAATGAGCAAGGCCGGATCCCGGAGCAGGGCTCGGGCGATGGCGATCCGCTGACGTTGCCCACCCGAGAGCGACGTACCGAGTTCGGCGACCATCGTGTCGTACCCGCCGGAGAGACGCTCGATGAATCCGGAGGCGTGAGATTTCTCGGCGGCGACGCGGATCGCATCGTCGTCGGCTTCGAGGCCGAAGGCGATGTTCTCGCGAATCGTCCCCCGAAAGAGCACGGTCTCCTGGGTGACCACCCCGATCTGCCGGCGGAGCGATTCAAGGCGAACCTCCCGAATGTCCGTTCCGTCGAATTCCACCCGGCCCTGATCAGGATCGAAAAGCCGGGGCAGCAATGAAAGCAGCGTGGTCTTGCCACAGCCATTGGGACCGACGATCGCGATCTGCTCGCCGAATCCGATCTCGAGATCGACCCCCGACAAAGCCTCATGCTCGGCCCCGGGGTAGCGGTAATGGATGTTCTGGAATCGAAGGTCGCGAGCGTGCCGCGGAAGGAGCGGGAATGCGGCGGTCAATCGATCCTCGTCCGGTTCCTCGAGCAACTCGTCGAGTCGTTCCGCCGGCGCAGACGCGGCCTGGATCTCGTTGAAGACCCCGGCCAGAGGCTGCAGAGTGCCACCCGCGACCCCGAGGGCGCCCAGGGTCAGCATGAAGGAATCGAAGTCCATCGCACCATCGAGGATCTGTCGGGCGGCGACCAGGGCCAGTGCCATCAGCACGAACACCGCCAGCAGTTCGACCACCGGATTGGCCAGCGACCGCGCGGTCCGGATCCGGAGTTCCTCCCGCAGCACCGAGTCGTTGGCCGAGGCGAATCGTCTTTGGGCATCCTCTTCCCCGGTCGCCGTCTTCACGGCCCGGATTCCCTGGATCGATTCGTTCGAGACTCGAAGCAGATCCTCCTGAGCCTCCAGCGCAGCGCGGGTGGCCCGACGAATCCGACGCCCAAGGGCACGAAGCACGCCACCCAGAACCGGGGCGATCACCAGTGCGAACAGGGTCAGACGCCAGTCGAACCAGATCGCCGCGGCAAACGCCGCGCCTCCCTTCGTCACATGGGCGACCGTACGATTGGTCAACGCGAGCATGCCGCCCTGAAGGGACACGGAGTCCTTGTTGATCCGGCTGACCAGTTCCGCCGCTCCGCGACGCTGAATGGACCCCAGGGGCATCGAAAGCACGTGGCGGAAGACCTCCGCTCGAATGTCCGCCACGGTTCGACTGGCCAGTTCCAAAGCGAGGAACTGATGGAGGAAGTTCGCGGTCGCACCCACCACCGTCAGGACCCCGAGGCCAGCCATGATCGCCACCACGGCGGAAAAGGGATCGGTCGGCAGGAGCTCGACGAGGCCTTCAGGAATCCGCAGCCATTCCCGATTCGCGTTGTACTGCCCGATCAGGGTGGCGACGGTCTCCTGGCCGTCGCCAGCGAGAATGATTCGGAGCAGAGGCCCGAGGCTGAGCAGACCGGCACCAAGGCCACCGGCAGAGATCAAGGCGAAGAAGATCCCCCCGAAGAACAGGCCGGGACGCCGAAGGAGACGAGGGAGAAGGTGTCGCAGGCCGGCCATGGAAGGGTCTAGATCCGAGGGCTTCCGAAAAAAGTTCCGACAGGGCCAGAAGGGTATGGGATCCTCGCGCCCGGGGGCGTCGAGACCAAGCCCCCGACCTGCTAGCCGCCCTCGGCGGGAACCAGACTCTCAAGTTCTTCCCAGAACCCGGGATGGCTCTTGCCCACACAATCTGGATCTTCGATCTCCAGCGGGCCGAGTGTCCGCCCCAGCACCGCGAACGCCATCGCCATGCGGTGATCATCCCAGGTTCCGATCGAGATCGGGGACTCCGGAAGGCGATGGCCCACCGCCGGCGGCGTGATGTGGAGTTCGCCGGGTTCCTCGGTGACCGTGCAACCAACCTTTCGAAGCTCGATCGCGAGGGCTGCGACCCGGTCGCACTCCTTGACCCGAAGCGTCTCCAGACCGAAGAGCCGACTCGGCCCCGAAGCCATGGCGGCCAGCACCGCCAGGCCGACCGCGGCATCGGGGAAACCTTCGCAATCCAGATCCACTCCGTTCGGCCGGGTCTCACTTTCCACGATCGTGCGATCGGCCAGCTTCTCGACCCGGCAGCCGAAAGCCTCGAGCGCCCCGATCGCCGCCGCGTCGGGCTGGCGACTTCCGCGCCCCAGCCCCAGAATCTCGATCCGCGATCCCGGATGCGAGGCCGCCAACACCGCGGGATAGACCGCACTGGAGGCATCGGGTTCGATCTCGATATCGAAGGCAGGGATCACCTGCGGCGGAATCTCCACCGATTGAAGTCCGCCATCCGGCTGACGCCGGATCGACACCTCCACCCCGACCCGGGCCAGGACATCCAGGGTGAGTTCAAGGTAGGTCGGACTGGTCGGCGGCTCGACGAAGCGCAGGGCGACGCCCTTCTCGGTCGACGCGGCCACCAGCATGACGGCGGAAACGAACTGACTGCTCGCGGTCCGCGCGACGTCGATCACACCTCCCCGGAGACCGGTGCCGCTCGGCCGGACCACGAGCGGCAGGCACCCCGGTCGATCGAGAAAATCAATGGAGGCCCCGATCGCCTCCATCATGGCGACCCCTTCACCGACCGGACGTTCTCGCATGCGAGGCGAACCGTCGATCCGCACTGGAAGTCTGGCCAGATTGGCGGCCGCGACCATGAAACGGGTCGGCGTGCCTCCCGCCCCGAGATTCAAGTCTCCCCCACCGGGAAACCGACCGTCGCCTCCGTCGAGCCGAAGAACGTGACCTTCGAGGCGAATGATCGTCCCGAGTGTCTCACAGGCCTTGACCAATCCGTCGGTGTCATCCGAGCGCAAGGGGTGCCGGAGAACGCCATCTCCGCGACAGAGCGCGGCCAGGATGATCGCTCGGTTGGTGAGACTCTTGGAACCCGGCGGACGGACCTGCGCCCGAATCGAGCCGGAGAACCGCTCCACCCGACGCGGCGGGTCAACGGCTTCTGAATCGAGGCTGGAACCGAAGTCGGAGTCCATCGATCAGGATTCGCGCCGGAACACCGCGACCACGTCTTCGACCGGGATCACGAACAGGCGGTTGTCGCCTTCGAAATCCACCGGCACGCCCTGCTTCGGATTGAAGAGGACTCGGTCGTATTGACGGATCGGATAGTCCTCGTCTCGATCAACCTGGGCGCTGATGGAGACGATCCGACCGGTGATGGTCGGAATCTCGATCTTGTCGGGAAGGTGAATGCCGACCTTGGTGATCTTCTTGTCTTCATCCTTGCGGATGAGCACTCGGGAACCGATCGGTTCGACCACTTCGATCTGACTCTTGTTCGAGGAACTGG
>CAJWFU010000350.1:0-3606 GCA_913031315.1 uncultured Phycisphaerae bacterium
GAGCGATTCGCAGTGGGTCGAGGTGGAATACGACATCTCGGCCGTCGCCGATGGTCGGTCGGATGTTCGGATCCGATGGGTGATGGGGACCACCGATGGTTCCGTCGTCTATTGCGGATGGAACATCGACGACGTCGAGATCATCGGCGTCGTCCCCAACCAGAACACGCCCGGCGATCTGAATGGCGATGGCTTGGTCAACGGCGCCGACATGGGCCTCATGCTCGTCTCCTGGGGTCCCTGTCCGGGTTGTCCAGCGGATCTCAACGGTGACGGTGTCGTCGACGGTGCCGACATGGGTCTGCTTCTGACCTACTGGTCATCCGGGTTCGCACGTTCGGTCGCGGTCGAGGATCGTGATCGACCACGAGGCGAGGATCCGCAGGAGGTCGAGATCCAGACCGATCCCCGTCTGGTCAACCGGGATCTGCTCGTCGTGGCGGATCATGACGGCCTGGTCGTTTCAGAGACGGGGTACCGTCAGGAAGCGGATGCCAGACTGGTCATCGAGATCGACGGTGAAGTGCCGATCCTGGAGCACGACCTGGTGGTCGTTCGCGGCGAATCGACCCTCGCCGGAGTGCTTGAACTTCGCGTCGCCGATCGACGACGGCTGGCATCGGGGGTCTTCGTGATCCTCATCTCCGATTCGATGCTCGGCGACTTCCATTCCATCGAGATGCCGATCGGCACCCGTGATGATGTCCGGGTCTGTCGAACCGATCGCGCCATCGTGGTCTTCGTCGGCGAGGCCGAGACCGGGTTCGGGCTTGGCGACGACCATTCGCCGGAGGCTGCCGATCTCATCGATCTTCTCGATGGGATCGACCGCGGCCCCGGCGTGTGGGATCTCGACGGCAACGGCGCCACGGACATCGAAGACCTTCGCATCCTGCTCGACCGATTCAGTGGTTGTGACTGAACGATCCGGGTTCGAGATTCCAGAGGCCCCGACACTCCCATCCGTGAGCGTGTCGGGGCTTCTTCCTCGTCCAGCGGGCTGAATCAAGGGTGAACTGGCCCCGATAACCAAGATGCGAAATTCCTCCCGGCGGTTTCATTGATCGGCGATCGTTCGGCGCCCATACTCAGAACAAGCGAAGACAGGAGCTTGCTATGAGATCGGAATCCATGTGGTCCCTTGGCCTGGTGTTCACCCTTGGGGTCGCAGGGCTGGCGCTCGCGTCTGGAGACCGAGCATCCTCCAAAACGACCGTCTCATCTCCGAAGTCGACCTACCGAATCGATCCTTCGCGACCTTGGCAGCATGATGATGGTCGGATCCAGCACCGTGGCCGGATGTTCGATTCCTGGGAATCCTGGCGTGTGGCACATCCGCGACTTGACCATCGATGCGGCACCCCTGCTCCGGATCCTCCGGCCGGAGTTGATGGAATCGCGGGTTTCGGCGATTGCAGCCTGACTTCGACGAATCCCGCCGATGAATACGATCCGTCGATCAGGAGCTTCGTGATTCCAGTCGTCGTGCATGTGATCATGAACGACGACGGTTCGTTGGGGGATATCGGCCGAGCGACCATCGAACGTCAGATGGTGATCCTCAACGACGACTTCCCCGGCACCGGCGTGGCGAGCGACCCGGAGACACCATCGGCTTCTCTTCGTTTCGTCCTCGCTCGACAGGATCCTTCGGGAGCACCGACCACGGGCATCACGCGTTCGAAGAACACCGTCTGGTTCAACGACGAGGGCGAGTATTGGAACGATCTCGCATGGGATCCAACCAGATACCTCAACGTGTACACGAATACGGCCGGAGGTCCGCTTGGATACGTCAACGCATTTCCAGCTTCTGGCTCGGCGGGCGATATCGACGACCGGGTGGTCATCGACTGGCGGGTATTCGGTGAAGCCAGTACTTACGGGCCACCACAGGATCTCGGACGGATCCTGACCCATGAAGTCGGTCATTATCTCGGCCTTCTCCACACGTTCCAAGGTGGCTGTGGATCATCGAGCTGCCTCGACTCGGGCGATCTGATCTGTGATACACCGCCTCAGTCCGTGCCGGATTTCGATTGTTCAAGCAGTAGTTTCTGTGGAGAAGAGAGCCTGGCCTCAAATTTCATGAACTACTCCTGGCAAGCATGCATGTCCGGATTCACCAATGAGCAGATTCGCAGAATGCGGTGCACGCTCGAGTCCTACCGACCACTGCTTGGGATGGAGTCGGAAGTGTGCGGCTTTGTTTGTGAACACGACCTCAACGGCGACGGTTTCGTCAACGGGAGCGATCTGGGGATCATGCTGGGCAGGATTGGTGGGCCTCCCTCCGACATCATCCAGTGTGGCGACTTCAACTTGGACGGCTTGATCACGGGAAGCGACCTGGGATCTCTTCTTGGAGCATGGGGAGAGTGTGCCGAGTCGCCATGTGACGGTGTGGCGACTTGTGACGACGGCGACGAATGCACCGTGAACTACTGTCTCGAGGGCGAGTGCCGAAGCCTTGAAATCAGTGGTTGTGGAATCTGCGGGGGCGCAGAATCAGGCTCTTGCTACGAGTCGAACGGAACGCCCGGCTGCAGCAACGCCGAGTGCTGCGAAGCCATCTGTGAGGTCGACCCGTACTGCTGCTTCGTTGCCTGGGACGCATCCTGCCGTACGAAGGCACTGTCGGGGAACTTCCCCGAATGCGACGGCTGACCGGTTCGGTATTCGATGTGGTACCGGTCTCGGACGAGCCGGCAGTCCACTTGTGGGAGTGCTCCATCGCACTCGTTCGATCTACAATGGGACGCATGCCGCACACCCATTCGAATGACCCGCGAAGATCCGTGAGCCCATCCGAATTCGGGCGGCCCGACCATCCCGGTGATCTGACGCCCTTCCTGAAGCAGTTGATCGCCGGCGAGACGCTCTCGGAATCGGAGTCGCGGTCCGCATTCGAGGGAATCATGACCGGGGCTGCCCACGAGTCCGAGATCGGTGCGTTGCTCGCGCTTCTCGCGACCCGCCTTCCCACGGTCGACGAGCTGGTGGGCGCGGCGACGGTGATGCGGGAGAAGGTCGATCGTCTGGAAACGGGCGTCGACCCGGATCAGCTGCTCGACACCGCCGGAACCGGCGGGGCCCCGAAGACCTTCAATGTCTCGACCGCGGCGGCCATCGTGGCTGCCGCCGCCGGCGTGAAGGTCGCGAAGCACGGGAACCGGTCTCGGACCGGGCGAGGTTCGGCGGAGGTTCTGGAGCGACTGGGCGTCGATGTCGACGCGGGCCGACCGGCTCAGCTTCGTTGCCTCGAATCCGCGGGCGTGGCGTTCTGTTTCGCGATCCACCACCACCCGGCGGCGAAGCACGCGATGCCCGTCCGAAAGGCGTTGGGATTCCCGACCATCTTCAATCTGCTCGGCCCATTGACCAGTCCCGCCGGTGCGGGACGTCAGATCATGGGTGTGTATGACGATCGGTTCGTTCGCCTGGTCGCCGAAACCCACGCGCGGCTCGGTACGGTGCGGGCGCTCGTGTTTCACTCCGGCGACGGACTCGACGAGTGCTCGATCGGCGCACCGACCCACGTCGCCGACGTGAGACGCGGAGAGGTCGTGGAGTACGAGATCGAACCGAGCTCGCTCGGTCTTCGAC
>CAJWFU010000351.1:0-3599 GCA_913031315.1 uncultured Phycisphaerae bacterium
GCCGGTGCTCGACTCGTTCTTCACCGCCGCGACCTTCCTGATCTCGGTCCCCACTGGAATCAAGATCTTCAACTGGCTGGGCACGATGTGGGGCGGACGACTTCGTTTCGACACGCCGATGCTCTTCGTGACCGGCTTCGTCGCGATGTTCATCATCGGCGGACTCACCGGGATCATGCTCGCCACCGTACCGCTCGACTGGCAGCTTTCCGACAGCTACTTCGTGGTGGGGCACTTCCACTACGTCCTCTTCGGCGGCACCATCTTCGGAATCTTCGGGGCGATCTTCTACTGGTTCCCCAAGGCGACCGGACGGATGTTGAACGAGCACCTCGGGAAGTGGACCTTCTGGCTCCTGATCATCGGCTTCACGTTGACCTTCATGCCCATGCACGTGAGCGGTGCGCTCGGCATGCCGCGTCGCATCTACACCTACGAAGCGGACCGGGGCTTTGAAATCTGGAACCTGATCAGTTCGATCGGGGTGCCGATTCAAGGACTTGGCGTGCTGATCTTCCTTTGGAACGTCGTTCGTTCGCTTCGCAAGGGCGAGATCGCGGGTGATGATCCGTGGGATGCCTGGACCCTCGAATGGGGGACTTCCAGTCCGCCGCCCGAGTGGAACTTCGACCGTATTCCGACCGTCACGAGCGCCCGGCCGCTCTGGGACCGCAAGCATCCGGAGGACGCCGATGCGCACTACGGCTGAGTCATCCCCGAACACCGTCGCCGTCGACGGGGGAGAGGCGTCATGACTTCTCTTCCCGTGGAACACGATCGTCCGTCGGCCACGCCATCGCGTGGTCGGGTCGGCATGGCGCTCCTGATCTTCATGGAGAGCGTGTTCTTCAGTGGCTTCATCGTCACCTACCTCTTCTACATCGGCCGAAGCGCCTTCGGCCCCCAGCCGCGAGAAGTCCTCGAACTGGGACCGGTGCTGCTCAATTCGGCCTGTCTTCTGAGTTCCAGCGTTTCGGTCTGGCTCGCGGTCCGGGCTCTGCGGCGGGGATCGGTCGGACTCTTCCGGGTGTGGATGGGGGTCACCGTTCTGCTGGGCCTGGAGTTCCTGATCGGAACCGGACTCGAATGGCGGGGATTGATCGTCGAACACGGCCTGACGATGCGAACCAACGTCTTCGGTTCGAACTTCTACGCCCTGGTCGGATTCCACGCCTTTCATGTCTGTGTGGGCCTGCTGCTCCTGGGCGGCTCCCTCGTGCTTTCCCTGACCGGGCGGATCGATCCCGCTCGGGATGCGGAACGGGTCGACGTGGTCACCTGGTACTGGCACTTCGTCGACGTGGTCTGGATCCTGGTCTTCACCGTGGTCTACATCCTCGGTCGATCGGCGACGGAGATCATCCCTTGAGTGGCTCGAACGAAGAACGACAGCGCGACGTCCCCTACCTGAGGGAGATTCCGCAATCCACGCCGTGGCCCTTGATCACCGCGTTCGGTGTCACCTTCACATTCGCGGGGATCGTGACCAGTCCGATCGTGAGCGCGGTGGGTGGAATCGCCGCCATCGTGGGGCTCGTCGGTTGGTTCCGTGACGTCCTGCCCCGCGAACGCACCGAAGTCATTCCGGTGCAGAACGCCCACCTTCCGCTCGATGCTCCCGACCTCCCGGACCCGCCCGCGGTGACCCCGCGTCGGATCGTCCCCGAGGAGATCCATCCGTATCGATCCGGGATCTTCGGTGGCCTGGTCGGTGCGGTCGCGATGGCCGGTGGTGGCGATCGCGTGGGGCCTGACCGATGGCAAGGGGCCATGGCTTCCGGTCAACCTGCTTGCGGGCGTGCTGCTCCCTTCGGTCGGTGAAGCCGATCCCTCCGTTCTCGGCACCTTCCATGCGGCCTGGTTCATCACCGCGACCCTGCTCCACCTGATCCTCAGCGTGTTGGTCGGGACGATCTTCGTCGTCGCTTTGCCGATGATGCCCCGACGTCCGCTTCTCGCGGGAGGCCTCATCGCACCGATCATCTGGACCGGTGTCGTCTGGGCGACCCTTCGAATCGTCAATCCCACGCTCGAGACCTACATCTCCTGGCCCTGGTTCGTCGGGAGTCAGGTGGCCTTCGGTCTGGCTTGTGCGATGGTGATCGCCCGGTTCAATCTGGTTCGACTTCAGGTCGGCCGGCCGATGGCGGACCGTCTCGAACTCGAACGTGGCCGGGAGAAGGGCTCATGAAGCGCGTGGCGACCATCACCCTGAGCATCACGCTGGGCGGTTTCGCTCCAGCCGGCTGCGACATCTACGACGAGCTGCCGGGCCGACCGGCGCCGAATCCCGCGCCGGTGGCCGCCGCCGACACGCCCGATGGATTCCATCGCATCTGGAACGATCGATGCGCTGGATGCCACGGTGCGGACGGAGTCCTTGGTGCGGGCCGTCCGATGAACGATGCCGCGTACCTCGCGGCGATTCCGAAGGCTGAAATGATCCGGGTGATCCGGGACGGAGTCCCGGGGACTCGCATGCCGGCGTTCGGCGGCACCGCCGTCGATCCGATCCCCGCCGATGATCTGGTCGGTTTCGTGGACGGGATGATGGCGGTCTGGGGTCCCGGACCCGACGGGCTGAAGAATCCCGCTTCCGCGGGACTTGGCTGGAAGCACGAATCAACCGGTGGAGATGTCGAGCGAGGCGCTACGCTCTTCGAAGCCAACTGTCGTTCCTGTCATCCATCTTCGCTGCCCGCGAATGGAGCACCGGCGGATCGGCTGGTGGTCGGCAGCGTGGAAGACCCGTTCTACCTTCGACTGGTCAGCGATCAGCATCTTCGATCGAGCATCGTCTTCGGGCGGGCGGATCTCGGAATGCCCGGAGCGGCAGGACCGTTTCGCGGGCCGGATGGAAAGGCCGTCGACACGGCCCTCGACGACGCCGAGGTCGTGGACCTCGTCGCCTACCTGGCCTCCCTCCGCGGAGGATGGCCGACGACCGATGAACGTGAGGACGGTGCCCGATGAGTTCCGAATCCACTGAAAAGCCCGAGAACTCGCCCGCCGAGCGGACGACCTCGCTTCCCCAGATCAATGCGGAGGGCCAGTCGCCCTCGCCCTCGCCTTGTGAAGGTTGCGAAGGGGATTCGGGAGGTGGTCGCCGAGGCTTTCTATTCGCCGCCGGCTCGACCCTCCTTGCGATGGGTGGAGGCCTGGCGGCCGTGCCGATCATCACCGTGGTCCTTGATCCGGCGGAGGCGCCGGACCCGGATCGCTGGATTCGGATCGGTGGCCTCGACGGCTTCGAGCCGGAAACCACGGTGCTGGTGAAGTTCGTGATGCCTTGGGATTCCCCGACCGACGGGGAGACCAATCGGAACGCCTGCTACGTCCGATGCATCGAGAAGAAGAAGTTCCAGGTCTTCGCGATCAACTGTGCCCACCTCGGGTGTCCGGTGGAGTGGTTCGCCCAGTCGAGGCTCTTCATGTGCCCCTGCCACGGCGGGGTGTACTACGAGGACGGTTCCCGGGCTTCCGGTCCGCCGCCGCGTGGCCTCTTCGAATACGAGTGGCGGATCGAAGACGACGGACTCGAGATTCTCGCCGGCCGCCTGGCCGGTCTGCAGGAGGGTCCGGGACATGGGGTTTCGGAA
>CAJWFU010000352.1:0-3589 GCA_913031315.1 uncultured Phycisphaerae bacterium
CGGTGACCGACCCCCGCCTCGCCGAAGAGGACGCGGAAGCGATCGCCGACCAACTTTCGACCATTCTCTCGGACGAGGGATGAAGCAGTCCGTACCCGCTGGTTCCGCCGAATCCGGCCGTCTGAACCACCGCATCAATCTCCTGCGAGAACATCGGTTCCGGGCCGGGATGCCGTTTCTGCTGCTGGCACTCGCCGCTTTTCTGGGGGCTTGCAACCCCGGCGGGAGCGTCGTCGAGGGTGACTGGACCCGAGGGAAGCCGCCGGTTCCGGGAAGCAAGGAAAACTGGGATCTGATCAACCGGGCGCAGTCGGAGCGACTGGAAGCCTTGTCGGTCTTTTCCAGTGCCGGCACCGTCACCCTTCGGTGGACGGATGACGATGGAAGCCACGTAGAGCAGGCGGATCATCGAATTTGGAGATCTTCGGCGGATCGGGCGGCGATCCGGCTTTCCAAGGTCGGCTCGAGTCTTCTCCTGGCCGGTTGGAACGGTGACCGCTGGTGGGTCTTCGATGAAACGGGCGAGGAATCCGTTCTGCGAATTCGGCGACTGAATGCCGAGGAAGGCCTGGGGGGACCGGGTGGCCTGTTGTCGCCGCCGGCTCTTCTGGCGATGATCGGTTTTCTCCCCTGGCCGGCCGAGCCTCCGGTCGATTTTCAGACCGCGGGTGCACGGGCGAGGTTCACCGTCGACCCGATTCGGTGGGAAGTCGGCGATCGAGTCCTGGAGTTGCCGGGCAGCCTGGTGGTGGAACTTCTGGACCCGTATTACGGCCCGACGCGTCTGCAGCTTCTGGATGCTGAAGGCGGACTCGTCGCGACCGCAACCCATGAAGGCCTCATTTCAGTGGAAACCATGGGGCGGCCGCCGGGAGCCTGGCCGGATCTTCCTCGTCGGGTGCGAATCGTTCGGTCACCCGAAGATCAAGTGGTCATCAGTTTCGACGGCCCGCTGGCCCAGGGTCGGGTTTCAGAACGACTTTTCGACGTGGAATCGCTCATTGAACGATCGCGTCCAGACGTGATCGAACGATCGGCTGGGGTGGAGGACGAAGAATGAGACTGCTGATTCAACCGTTGCTGGCCATGCTCGTTCTGGTGGGACTCTCTGGATTCTCCTCGCGAGCGGTGGCCGGTGATTCGGTCCTCGTCGCATCTTCGGGGAGGCATGTCTTCGTGGTTCGTCCCGCGACCGAAGGCCAGGGGTGGGAACTCGCTCATCTGGACGTGGAAGTCGGTGCCGCCGGAATTCGGACGATCCATCGTCTTTCCAGTCGACCGGAGGCGATCGCTGCGGATGGAGAACGATGTTGGCTGGTGCTCCCGCCGCGAGATGCGGACCGCATCACCCGGCTGGTCATTTCGATCGGGGTCGCCAAGCATCCGATCAACGGGGTCTGGTACGCCACGCCCCCGGGGAATCCGCGGGTTCTTCCGCCCGGCCCGACCGAGCCCGAGGTCGCGGGAATCACGGCCGGGAGAGATGAAGTCCTCCTCGTCTTTCGCCCCAGTCAACGTGGGGTACGTGGTGTGTCCCGTCCCGATCGCCCGGCCCCGGCAGCGGAGAAATCCGAGTCGGTACCGGCGGAGAAGGCAACCCCGAAGAAGCGACGGCCGTCGGTCATTCCTCAGATCGACGTCGACCAGGGGGGGGTGATTCGTTTCGCCCGCCCCGGGGGCCGAGTCTGGGAGTCCATGGCATCCCCGGACGGTTTCGAGAACGCTTCCGAGGTGCTGACCGGCCGGGTTGATCATCGTTCGGAGCGTTCGCCGGCCATCGTGTGGCGGACCGCGGACGGATTGTGGCAGGAGTCCCGATTCGATTCCGAGGAGCCCACTTCCGAGGGGTCCACTTGGCAATCGATGGAAATCATCGGGGTGACCGGGATGCCATTCGCCCTGGAGGCGATTCCTGGAAGAACGATGCTCGCCACCCGCGCTGATGATGGCTTGGTGGTCTCCGATCTCATCCCCGAGGTCCCTGGTTCACCGGCCGGGACCGCGGGGCGGGGGGATCTGGAATCCGGAGCGACCCTCCGGACGCTCGCAAGGATTCCCAAGGGGAAGCCGGCCGGGCTCCGAGGGGCGGGGATGGTGTTGACCAGCAGCGGTCCATGGTTGGTCGGCGTCGCGGGCAACGCGGTTGAAATCGTGAGTATCGATCGTGCGGACGGTCGGGTCGCCGATCCGGTCGTCGCGGTCGAAGTCGAGGCCGAGGGCTCGCTGGTTCAGTATCCGATCATCGGCATCGTGATGATGTCCGCTTTCTTTGCGGCCTTCCTGCTCCGCCCCGGCATCGAGAAGGCTCCAGTGGTTCCCGATCCGGGACTCATTCCCCTCGGGTTCGCTCGCCGGGCTGCGGGGCTCTGCATTGATCTCGCTCCCGGGGCCATGGCGGCGGTCGTCATCTACGGGCTCGAGCCGGCGGTCTTCCTCTCGGATGTCCTGGACGGCCGACTTTCCACCGCTTCGCCGCTGCTGGCGATGGTATTGATCGCCACCGGCCTATCCGGCGTGCTTGAGATCCTGACCGGTCGCTCGATCGGCAAATGGTTGGTCGGTGGTCGGATCCTTGCCCTTGATGGTTCCCCCGCGACTCGGCTGCAGCGGGGGCTTCGAGCGGTGCTGAAGTTGGCGGTCCTGCTCTTCTGGCCCCTGGCGATATTCGGGCTTTTTGAGCCCCTCGGGCGGGGAATCCCGGAATTGCTCACCCGAACCGTCATCGCTTCGGGCCACCAGGTCCCGAACGAGTCCGAGGATTCGGACGCGAAATAAATTTAATTCGCGCACCTGGTGCGCGAACGATCGGCAGAAGTGGAGGATTCTCGATCCTGCAACCGATGAATGTTGCGCCGGCGAATGGATTTGCCGGGATCGTCACGCCCCAGCGGTCGGATTTCCTCGGAAACCGATCCCGGTCAGGGCGGGTTGAGAGGATCTCGTGTTGGACGGTCTGCCTGAAAACGAGCCTGAGGCTCCCGTGAACCCCGATTCGGCCGTGGACTCCACGGTCGACGAGGCTGTCGCTGAAGATTCCAAATCCACGGGTCGTGGCTTGGGATCGGCATGGCAGTTCCCGCTGATCGGGATCTCTGTTCTGGCCATCCTTGCCGCCCTCGTCCAGCGAGGTGTCGATTCGACGCCGCCGCCCGATCCGGCCGCCGAGCTCGCCTTCGCTCGACAAGCAGTCGATGCGGGGGATTTGGAGCGGGCGGCGGGTCATCTGCTGGCGGCCGAGCCTCATCTGTCGGAAAACGCCTCGCTCCTTGGCGAGTATCACCTACTGGTGGCGGATCATCGGGCCAATTCCGTGGCCCCGGTGGTGACCGCGCCGGCCAATCAGGCCGCTCAGGTGTTCGAGGCGTACGAGCGGGCGGAACAGGATGGCGTCTCGCTTGATCTTCCTCGCCGCTTCGTGATGGCCAAGGCCTTGATGGCTGCGGGCGAGGATGTTTCGGCATTGAGGCGACTCGATGCGGTTTCGGTCGAATTCGAAGCGAATCAGGACGCCGTCGGCCTGTCCGCCGTCAATCGGCTGCGGCATGATCTTCGGCGTCGGGCGATCGAGACTGCGCTGGCCGCCGGGACG
>CAJWFU010000353.1:0-3585 GCA_913031315.1 uncultured Phycisphaerae bacterium
TTCGAGGATGGTCTTGGATTCGGGCAGCATCACGGAGTCGATCACGTGGATCACGCCGTTCGAGGCCTCGATGTCGGTGGCGACGATGGTCGCGCCGTCGATCTTCGGCTTGCCGTCCTTCATGGCGATGGCGGCCTTCTGGCCATTGACGGTGCCCAGACTCTTCTTCTTGAGCACGTCGCCACTCTCGAGGCGTCCGGGCACGACGTGGTAGGTGAGGACCGCGACCAGCGTGTCCTTGTTTTCCGGCTTCAGCAGGGTCTCGACCGTTCCGGCGGGAAGCTTGGCGAAGGCCGCATCCGTGGGGGCGAAGACCGTGATGGGTCCTTCCGACTTCAGGGTGTCGACCAGGCCCGCAGCCGTCGCGGCGGCCAGCAAGGTGGAGAAGTCGCCAGCGGAGGCGGCCACGTCGACGATGTCGCCGGCCTTCTCGGAGACGACGCTCGCGAGGGTTTCACTCATCGTGCAGGTGGAACTGCACGACGGGGGCGAGGCGAGCAGGAGGGAGGAGGAGATGATCGTGGTGAGGAGCATTGGAGTCTCGGTCGTTGTGGTTCGAGGAGGAATTACGAAGTCAGTCGTTCGCGTTGAGGCCTCGTTGCGTCGACGGGTAGGACTTCGGGTGGCGTCGGCCTCGGATTCGTCCGCCGATCGGCAAGCTGGTTCGGAAGCCTTCGATCGGGGTCTGGGATGGCAACGACGCGGTTTGGAGACTCCAGAGCCGGAACTCCGCGTCGTGAATGGTTTGGACGAATCGAAAACGCTCAACACCGGTTTGGGGCCATGGGGGCATATCGATCCGAGCAAGCGGTCACGAAGCAGGGTGGTGTGCCAAGCGCGAGATCGAATTTTGATCGATCGGAATCGGTCCTGAAAAAAAACAGTTTTCAGACTTCAGGGATCCAATCCCAGCCTTGATCGGGGTACCGGAATGTTCGGTTTCCGCCTCTCTTCTCGGACTCCCGACTCGCGGATAGGATCCGTGGCCGAAGGGAGCATCGCTCTGGGACTCCGTGCAAAAATCGTCGTGAACATCGTTCTGCCGCTCGCGATCTTGCTGGTGATCTTCACGCTGCTCGATCTTCGATCGAGTCGCAACCAGGCCATCAAGGCGGAGGCGGCGGCGCTCGAAAGTCGGATCAGGAATTCGGCGACCCAGCTCGATGGCCTGCTCCTGCGAATGGCTCAGATCGCCGAGACTTCCGCGATCGCGATCAGGGATCGGACGGAATGGTCCGACGCCGATTTGCGTGACTTTGGAAGTCGTCTGGTTGATTCCGACGCAGACTTGTTCGGCTTCGCCGTGGCCTGGGGTCAAGAGGCCTCCGACTTCCAGGTCATGTACCGGGCGGACAACAAGGTGGACGTCGAGCATCGGGAGGCTCTCGTGCTCCCCGGAGTCAAACCTCTGTTCAAACGAGCTCGGGATGGACTCACTCCATTCTGGGCCGGACCACATGATGCCGAGGGACTCTCGGGCTTTGATGCCGCCGCTCGACTTTCGCCGGTGATCTCCAGCCGCGGCTTCGAGGGCGCGGTCGCGGTGATACTCGACCCGGCTTCGTTCCGAAGGCTGGCCGCACGGATCGGTCTGGCGGAATCGCCGTGGCTGATCGTCTCCGAAGAGGGGATCGTCATCGCCGCCGGAGAGCTGGCGACCGCTCGGCTGGTGTCGGATGGAAATCTCCGAGGCCGCGACCTGTTCGAGGTTCTGGGGCGACAAGGTGTTCTGGCCTCCGAGATCGAGGCGTTGCAAGAGAATCTGAACGATCAGGATGTGTTCGTGCAGATCTCGGCCGAAGGCAATTCGGGAGATGCGCCCCGAGTCGCGGCGATCGCCAGATTGCAGGAGACGTCCTGGTTCCTGATCTCCGGCGAATCGATCGAGGTCGTGGTCGGTCCCGCCTATGAAGCCGTCGCGCAACGATCCATCTCCGATCTCCTCCTGATCATTCTTGCCGTGGTGATCGTTCAGATCGGTGCCTGGTTCACGGTGCTTCGGCCGATTCGACGCATCGTTTCCTTCGTACATCGCACGGCCGCCGGAGACCGTGGGATCAAGGCCGACCTGCCCGGAAACGACGAAATCGCCTTGTTGGGCCGGACCCTCGACGAAGCCATGCCGCGACTGGACGAACTCGCCGCGACTCGGGCGGCGGTCGAGAATGCTCGCTTGATTCAGGAATCCCTGGTTCCGGAAACACCGTGTTCCGGTCGGAGAATCGTGGTGGCGGGCCGGGTGGAACCATGTGACGAGGTCGGAGGCGATTACTTCGACCATGACGCCTTCGATGACGGCCGAACCCTGTTTTCACTCGGCGACGCGACCGGGCACGGTCTGCCCGCCGCGATCCTGATCGCCACCGCCCGAGCCTACGTGCGGAGTGCGATGCGGAGCGATGCTCCTGCGGCGGCGGCGATGACCGACGCCAACCAGCGACTGTTCGAGGATTCTCCGGCCGGACTCTTCGTGGTGCTGGTGCATGCTCGCTTCGATGGTGTTCAGGGAGAACTCGAGATCGTGTCCGCGGGACATCCGTGTTGGATACGACGAAAAGAGGACTCGGTCTATCGGGTGATCGATGCCACCGGCATACCCCTGGGAATTTCTTCGAACCGCTACGAGTCCCGGCAGCTCGAAGGACTCGAGCCCGGGGACCTGGTCCTGTTCGCCAGTGATGGTGCGTGGGAGGTCCGAAACGACGACGGGGAGATGTTGGGAATCGATGCATTGCTCGCCCGGGCCGGGGAGATCTCGCATCTGGACCCGCTCGAACAGGTGAACGAACTTTTTCGTCAGATCCATGATTTTGCCGGAGAGCGGCCCCTTGATGACGATTGCACGATCGTCATCGCGCGGATCGAGGCCCGATAGCCCGCGGAGACGAAGGAGGGGTGGTCTCCTTCGATAGACTTCACCGGCACGTTCCTTGAAGGATCGTGTCACGGAGCCGTTGATGCACGCGGATGACATGCGACGAATCGATCGCTGGCTGGGGGTGCCCACGTGCGCTGTCCTCACGGCGGTTCGCCGATTCGTCGGTCTGATCCCCGGGCGGACGACGAAGGAACCCCCGAAGTCGATCCTGTTCATCAAGCTCGCCGAACAGGGGTCGACCGTGTTGGCCGCTTCCGCGATCCAGGCGGCGGTCGCCCGAGTCGGTGCCGAACGCACCTACTTCCTGTGCTTCGAGGAGAACCGCTTCATCCTCGACGCGATGGATCTGATTCCCCGCGAAAATGTGATCGTCATCCGGGCCGGTGGCCTGATCGGTACGGTTCTCAGCACGCTGAAAGCCTTGCGAACGATGCGAAGGATGCAGATCGATGTGGCGATCGACCTTGAGTTCTTCGCCCGCTCCACGGCTGCGATCGGATATCTCTCCGGGGCTCGAAGTCGGATCGGCCTGCATGCCGGCCCCGACGAGGGACCCTGGCGTGGTGACCTCCTGACGCATCGGCTTCGGTACAGCCCGCACGTGCACACCAGCCGACTCTTTCGGCTGGAGGTCGAGGCGATTGACACGGATCCATCGATCCTCCCGGCGATCGAACTGGTTGCCCCGCTGGCCGACGAGGCGACGC
>CAJWFU010000354.1:0-3580 GCA_913031315.1 uncultured Phycisphaerae bacterium
CTGTTCGGCAAACGACTCGAACACCACCAGTTTCCCGTCGAGGGATTCTGCAACCGACATCGCCTCGTCCACGGTCGATGGCGAGAGGAGGTAGTACTCGTGTGTACTGCTGGGTATCACCACCGGGCCCGCGATGATCTCGGGACCGCCCGACGCCAGGGCGGCTGAGGTCATCAGGATCGATGCCGCCGCAGCGAGCCGGGAATGATTTCGCGGGGAGTTGAGACTCATGACCATCGATGTCCGGAACGGGAATGGATTTGCAGTGGTGACTGGAACGACCCGAGTGTAGCCGCCGCGTCGCCGATTTCCAGAAAAGTTTTATTCCGGATCGCAAGTGCGGATTCAAGCGAAATTTTGGCCATGTTGCAGTCCGGGTATTCTCATGACATGCTTGAAAACGGACCAGATCTGGACTCCGAGATTGAATTTTCGGAAGAGGCCGCGAAGGCGTTGGTCGATTTGAAAAGTGCGCTCTCGGGGGTGGTCGAAGGATGCGACCAGCTTGTCGGAACCCGGCCGATCGACATCTCCCGAGGTCTTCGAATCGACATGAAGCTTGCTTGGAAGATCGCTCATCTCGTCGAGGGGGCGCGGTCGTTCGACTCCGCGAGGCATCTGCCCGGGGTCGCAGGAATGGGGATCTTCCTCGCCGGGGCGACCGATCAGGGCGCCGACCTCGCCGATGTGCGTCGAGTGTCGGAGTCGTTCGCGGCCGTCGAGAAGGTCATTGCACGACGCTGCGGGAGCCGAAGGGTCTTCCTTGCCATGGTCGAGGCGATTCTCGAGACCGAGGACCGGATTCCCGCCGTGGCGGACCGAAAGAAGTTCTTCGAGGGATCCCGCTCCGTCTGGGGCTTGAAGGCCGATCTCGTTCATCGGATGGACGTGCTTCACCCCGGTCAATTCAAAGATCTCCTCGATTGCGTGACCATCCGGACGCTGGCTGGAACTCGTCGAATTCGTGGCGGGGTGCCGCTCGTTCTTCCGCGTCTCCAGGTCATCGATGATCGAGGAGTGGAGAACCGGAGCAGCCTCCTCGGGCCCTTGGATCAAGACGTTCGAGCGGGCGATTTTCCGATCGTCCAATCGCTTTGCGACGGTCCGATTCCGTCCTTCGGCATCCAGACGCGCGAGGAAGGAATGCTCTTCGAGGCGCCGCCGCTCGATGGAGCGGATCCCTCGAGCTTCACGGTGGTGGCGGGAGAGGTGCTCCGAGCCGCGCAGCCGATCCGGGTTCAGGGTGACTCCCACGGCATCTTCCAGTTGATGCGCTTCCGCGTCCCCGCTTCGATCGCGATCTTCGACGTGCTGGTCCACCAATCGCTGGCCGAGCCCAGCGTCGAGCCCGACGCCTATCTCGCCAGTGAGCTGAATGATTCGGCCAGCGTCATCCACAACGTCCGGCGGGTTCGGCTTCCGATCGGGATTCGTCACCGCGAGGTCGAGATGAACGAGGTCCCCGCGCTGGATTCGAAGGGTGGCATCGGGGAGCGACTCGAGATCGCCATGAAGGCGGCGGACTGCCGGCGTGAGGACTTCCGCTGGTTCCGTCTCGAGGCGGAGTACCCACCCATCTGCAGTGTCATGGCCTTCGAGTGCGAGCAACCTTCTTCCGGCTGAGACGCGGATCCGAAGAGGACGGTCAGGTGGGCCACCCGAACGCGGACAGATCGAGCCCGATTCTCGATGACAGCCGGCGATTGGAGCCTGGAAGATCGAGGTCCGAGAGGCGTTTCTTGATGATTCGATCGGCGTGGGACCGCCGGCGGGTCTCGCCGGACTCGGTGGCGATTCGACCGATGGCTCTGGCGATGCGTCGTCCGGGGCCGGCGAGGCTTGGGAAGGGTGGAGCTCGATGCAGGGAACTCCGGACCGCAAGCAGGTTGACGCGTCTCAAGACCGCCGCTTCCAACAGGGGCGGTGCTGAAAAGATCGGTCCCGTGTCGGGCGGCGGCGGAAGCGGAATCTTCGAGAATTCCTCGATCCGCGCCAGGTGTCGTGCGGGGTCGTCGCGAAGGCCCTCGAACGGCAGTACCAGTACGTTTTCCGCCCCGAAGACCCGGTCGAGCAGGTTCACGAAGCGGTCGAACCCGAGGAACTCGGGATCGAAGGCTGGAAGTCGGTGGTCGCCCGAATCCAGTGGTCGGAGGAAATCCTCGATCCCGCTGATTCCTCCGATTCGGACCTGTTGGAGCCAGATCGACCGCACCAGGGCATGCTGTTCGCGGACGACGAGCAGGATCCGGGCCTCGGGTACGAGGCTCGCAAGTCGTCGTACATTTCGTTCGGCGTCGCTCCACCCCGATGCGGGGTTCCCGCTGAAGCGTTCATTCGAGATGATCACGGACGAACCTTGATGCTCGACCTCGGCGATCCGCTCTTGAATCCACCGGCGGGTCGAGTCGGCGTCGAAGTCGAGTTCCCGCGGAAGCACGATGCGGGCGGCTGATTCCGCCCGATCCGGGAGCGTGTTGAAGGGGCGGCCGTCACGTCCGTCAAGCACATGCTGCTGGAACCAGGTGGAGCCGGTTCGATGCAACCCGAGATGAATCAACGGTCGTTTCACGGATCGGTGGCCTCGGCTTCCGGCGGATTATTTCGGATCCGGCCTCGGCCATCTCCGGACGACGCCTCGAGGATGGCGAGATGACGAACCAGAAGCGTGAGCTCGCGTCGTACCTTGCGAAGTCGCAGGTAGAACACCACGAATCCCTGGAACACCACGAGCGCGACGAGGTAG
Organism: uncultured Phycisphaerae bacterium; assembly: GCA_913031315.1. Lineage (GTDB taxonomy): Bacteria > Planctomycetota > Phycisphaerae > Phycisphaerales > SM1A02. The sequence continues at coordinate 2,744 of CAJWFU010000354.1, forward strand.
ACGATCAGATCAGTCCCGCGGCTGATACCGATCGACTGGGCGATCCTGGTGGTCTGGTTCGGATCGAGGGCCGCGAGGATTCCCGCGACCGAGATGATCAGGATGATCACCGCGGCCGGACGACCGATCGATCGCCGGAACCCGCCGATCAGGCTGAAGAGGCCGAGGCATCCGAGGATGGAGATCAGGATGATTTGGAAAGTGGTCATCCGGCGAACCTGCCAATGAGGTAGTGGAGGAGGATTCGGAAGCTCCCGGTCCAGCGCTGGCCTTTGTTGCGAGCGTAGTCGCTATATCGGATGGTGACCGGGTATTCCCGCACCCGGGCTCCGCTTCGGGCGATGAGATCGATGATCTCGCTGGCATGGGCCATGCGATCGGCGGTGATCTCGATCGACGTCGCCGCTTCCCGTGAGAGCACTCTCAGGCCGTTGTGCACGTCGTTCAGGCGCACCCCGCTCACGACGCGATGGAAGAGAACCGCGGACCGCAGCAGGATCCGTCGAGTGGCCGGGATCTCGGAGATGTCGCCGGCGAAGCGGTTGCCCAGCGCGATGTCGCACTCGTCCCTGGCGACACCGGCGACCATCTTCTGGAGATCTTCAAGCCGATGCTGGCCGTCGGCGTCGAAATGGGCGATTCTTCGAGCCCCCTGCGCGAGGGCGTAGTCCGTACCGGTCTGGAGGGCGGCCCCCTGACCGCGATTGAGGAAGTGACGCAGGGCATGCGGGGCGCAGTCTTGCAGGACGTCCCAGGTTCGATCCGACGACCCGTCGTCGACGGCCACCACATTCTTGAAGCAGGGGGTGATCGAGCCGATGACCTCCCTGATCGCCT
>CAJWFU010000355.1:0-3575 GCA_913031315.1 uncultured Phycisphaerae bacterium
CGGGACGGTCACCCTGGCCATCGCGCTTCGGGAGTACCTGGAATCAGTGGCCCTGGTGAGTGACGCCGACGCCATCGACTCCGGATCTGGAGTGGTCACGCTCATGACGCTTCATGCGGCCAAGGGCCTCGAGTACCACGCGATCGCGATGGTCGGAGTCGAAGACGGACTCCTTCCGCACAGTCGGGCGCGGGACAGTGAGCTCGAGCTCGAGGAGGAGCGACGACTCTGCTTCGTGGGCATGACCCGGGCGGAACGGGAACTGTTGGTCACCAGTGCTTCCATTCGCACCATCCGGGGGATGCGGCAGGCGACGATTCGAAGCCAGTTCCTCGAGGAGATTCCCGACGAGCACTGCGAGCGGCACGACTTCGGCGACTCCTGGGGAGACGACGCCGGTGGAGGATCCGAAGACGGCGGCTACCGGGTCGAACTCGAGGATGATCCCGGTGATGGGCTGGCCGATGCCTTCAAGGCGGGCACCATGGTTCGGCATGCCCAGTTCGGCACGGGAGTCGTCGCCACGTTCACGCCACGAGGCCGCGTCCATTCGGTCGTGGTGGATTTCAAGGTCGTGGGCCGAAAGACGCTGGTGCTCGAGTATGCGAAGTTGCAGCGGGTTCAGTTCTGACCGGGTGGGGCATCGGTTAGCGCACCGAGATCTCCGGGACGATGGCGGTTCTCGGCATTTCGAGCGCGTGGGCGATGCAATTTGCGACATCCTCGGGCCTCGCGTGGGCGTTCGGGTCGTAGGGGCGACCTTCCTGACGATGGACTTCCGCCTGCATCGGAGTCGCCGTGCGACCCGGGTAGATGGTGGTGACCCGCACGCCGCGATCCGCGACCTCCGCCCGATAGGCATCGGCCAGGGCTCGTAATCCGAATTTGCTGGAGGCGTACTGGCTCCAGCCGGGGCTCGCCCGCTGGCCGGCACCGGAGTTGACGAACACGGCCTGCCCGCTGGCGGCGACCAGGGCCGGCGTCAGGGCGGTGGTGAATGCGAACGGTGCTCGGAGATTGATTGCGTACTGGCGATCAAGATCGGCGATGTCGACCGACTCCACCGCTCCGAGAGACACCGTGCCGGCGGAGTGCACGAGGGCATCGAGGCTGGCGATCCGGTCCCCCAGACTTGATGCTTCCGCATCGACCGCCGGCTGGTCCGCGAGATCGAGTCGGTGGAGGATCGCCGTGCCACCAGCGGCATCGACTTCGGCGGCGAGCATGGCGAGTCGTGATTCGTCTCGCCCCTGGAGGTGGAGGGTCCGGCCCGGCGCCGCGAGCTGGCGGGCGAGGGCGGCACCGATGCCGCTGGAGGCACCGGTGATCATGATCACGGCGGGATTTGGAATGGTCATGCGTACGGGCTCGGGTGAAGGAGGCGGATCTCGGTGGATCGCAGACTCTATCTTCCGAGTGTGATTCGAATGAGGCGTCTCAGGCGGCGGTTCGCCTCGCGGCGAGAGACAAGGCCATCCGGGCATCATCCGCCGCTTCGCGGAAGAGTCCGGTCAGGCTCGGGTAGTTGAAGCATGCCTGTTCGAACCAGCCGAGGCGTTGACCGGTCGAAATCGCGAATTGGGCGAGGTGAACGAGTTCGGTCGCATCTTCGCCCACCACCGAACATCCGATGATGCGTTCGCTGCCCCGTTCGATCACCAATTTCAGCAGTCCTCGGTCGTCCCCGAGCATGCGTCCGCGAGCGTTTCGACGGAAGGTGGCGCGGCCGACCACGGCGTCGATGCCGGCTTCACCGGCCTCTTCGAGCGAGCGGCCGACATGGCCGATGGGGGGAATGGTGTAGATCCCCATGGGAACGGTTTCCGAGAGCGCCCGGTCGTCATCGAGGTCGAACATCCGGCTCGCCGCCACGCGGCCCTGTTCGATGCTGGTCGAGGCGAGGGCGGGAAATCCGATCAGGTCGCCCGCGGCGAACACCGTGGGGCAGGTCGTTCGGTATTCGGAATCGACCTCCACCACGCCGCGGTCATTGGCCTTGATTCCCGCGTTCTCGAGGCCCAGGCCTTGCACGTTGCCCTGGCGGCCGAGACTCCAAAGCACGATCTCGGCCTCGAGTCGCGTTCCATCGTCGAGTTCGACCACGGCGCCGTCTCCGGTGCCACGAACCGCCAACGGTTTGGATCCGAGTCGGAGATCGATGCCGGTCTCGATCAATTCGGCTTCGAGTTGCTCACGAATCTCGTGGTCAAGGAAACGCATCAGTCCCGATCGCGGTTCCACGAGCGTCGTCTTGATTCCCAGTTCGGCGAAAATACAGGCGTATTCGCTGCCGATCACGCCACCGCCGATGATCACGATCGACTTCGGCATGCGTTCGAGGGCCAGCAGACCATCGGCATCGACCACCGACGGGTGTTCGAAGTCGATCCAGTCCGGGCGAGCGGGGCGGGAGCCGGTGGAGAGCAGGACGTATCGAGCCTTCACCTGCTCGCGGGTCCCGTCAGGTCGTTCGATTTCAATCGTGTCTTCGTCCAGAAGACGGCCACGGCCATGTCGAACCTCGACCCCGGCGCGGTCCAGCGACTCTTCGATTCGATCGTGTTCTTCCATCTGGACCAGCGTGGTCCGGGCCATGAACGCCGCGATCGAAAGATCGGTGTCCGGACGGGCGTCGACTCCCGGCACGGGACGGCGGCGGAACGCGGAGCACACCAGGGCGGTCTCGCGAAGAACCTTGGATGCGATGGTCCCGGTGTTGACCATCGCGCCACCTGGTCGGCCGGCGGCTTCCACCACGAGGGTGCGAAGTCCCTGGGAGCCGGCAGTGACGGCCGCGGTCTCACCCGCGGGGCCACAGCCGATACAGACGAGGTCGTAGGTGCGCATACCGACGGGATCGGCCGGAAACAGCTCTTGGTTGAGCGAGAAAACCCTTTTCACGGCGGGTCATCTGATTATGAGGACTCGTCTTGGCCGTCATCCTCGGAACGGTCCTTGGCGTCCTTCAGATCTTGCCAGCGGGCGACGTCACCGATGAGGACTCGGGCGAGTCCGACCGCGGCGATCGCACCGAGAATGGCGATTCCCTTGTCTTCGGCGAGGCCGATCCAGAGCAAGGCGAGGCCGATGGCCAGCGCGGAAACGATCCAGCAGAGGTTGGAAATGGTTCTGGGTGACATCAGAAGGCCCGGGGGTGAGGAATCCGTAGGGGTATCATCCGCGGAAACTCCGGATGATGCGCATCCGGCTCGGAGAATCTGAATGCGCCCGATCCAGCTCCTGATGCTCGGCTTTCTGCTTTCGTCTTTGGCCTCCGACCGGCTGGCATCGGCATCGGAGACCGTGGAGGACCTGGTGCTGCCGACCTCGACGCTTGAGGTGGCTTCCCGCGTGGACCGGGTGGTGTTGTACCGCGGGGGTGCGGAACTCCGTCGTTCGGTGACGGTCACCCTTGAACCGGGCGTTCACGAACTGGTCTTCACCGGGATTCCGGATGCGGGAAATCAGGGGCTTCAAGGCCTTCGGGCTTCGGCCGGGAGCGACTGGACCGTGATCGGGGTCCAGACGTCTGCGGGACTGTCCGACGGCGAACGTCGGGCTTTCGAACTGGAGTC
>CAJWFU010000356.1:0-3570 GCA_913031315.1 uncultured Phycisphaerae bacterium
GGAACACTCCAGCCCCGGTGTGCCCCGGGGAACCAGGAAGCTCGCCACTCCAAGTTCGCCCCTGGCAGGATCGACGGTGGCATAGATGACCATGACGTCCGCGATGGGACCGTTGGCGACGAAGCTCTTGGATCCATCAAGAATCCAGTCATCGCCATCCTGCTTCGCGGTGCTGGTCATGGAGAAGACATCGGAACCGGCATCGGGTTCCGTCGCCCCATGCCCCGCGATGAGTGAACCGTCCAGCAGTCCCGGAAGCCATCGACGTTTCTGCTCATCGGATCCGAAACGCACGATCGGTATCACCCCCGCCCAGAGATGGGCGTTGATCGCGAACAAGAGCCCCAGATCGTCCACCAGCCTGCCGAGCGTTTCCATCGCCACGATGGTCGAGAGCAGACCGACGCCACGGCCGCCATCCGGCTCGGGAACCGGCAGCCGGATGATCCCGGCTTCGGCACACGCGTCCCATCCCGCCCGCCAGAAGGCGCCCTCGCGATCTCGCTCGACGCCGGACTCGGCGAGACGACTTCGAGCGAAGGCCTCCACCTCCCGCTGGAGCTTGATGATGTCTTCGGGCAGTTCCATGCGATCGATCCCAATACAGGCTGTTACATCCTCTATATTCGGATGATCGAGACCTGTCTCTTCACGCCGAGAGCCGGATTCCCTCATCTGGAGACGCCAATGCCCTCATTGACCGCCCTCATCGCAATCGCCCTGGTGACCTCCGGCGAGGAGCCGGCATCCGGAGGTTTCGGAGAGGAGTGGATGGGCTCGGACGCACCACTCTTCCAGGAAGCACTCGATCTGGCCGGCTTGGATTCCAGGGACTTCCGCTTCGACGAGGCGGTGGTCGGCACCTGGGGCGGTGACCGCTGGCGGTCCCCGATGTTCGACCTCTTCTTCACCGACCCCTGGAAGTGCAGCCCCTACGCGAGGGAGCACGCCACCGCCATCGCTGCCGCCGCGGCGAACATCCACGACATCCAGTTCCTCGCCCAGTCCGACACCGGTATCAGGGTCCGGGACAACTACTACGGCTCCTTCCTGACCGAGGCCAAGGCCCGAGTCGATGCCGACGGCGAATCCTCGCTGGCCAACGCCCTGGCGGAACTGGGGGGCGGAGACCCCGACCAGATCATGTCCACGGCCAGCTACCGATCGATCCCCGGAGCCGCCCGCGACGCCGCGGCGATCGTGCTTCATGCCACGCTCGACGCGGAATCGTATCGGCGGCTCGGACTGATCGAGCCATTGACCGAAGCGGGGATCGATCCCAACTGGGCGCGTGATCGGGCGTTCGACGAATGCTTCTGGAGAGCGGCGGACGATGACGACGCGAATCTCGAGACGGACGCCAAGTTCGACGAGGTGCGACGCACTCTTCGCACCGAGGCGGCGATGGAGGCGATCGACCGCCACCTGATCGCCCGCGGCGCCAACCTGCTCGCCCTCGCCGTGGACGAGGCGGTGCGACGACTCGATGCCGCCGCTCCCTTCGAAGCACCCGACCTGGACGCATCCTTTCAGACCACGATGGGGAACGTGCGATTTCTCGGAACCGCATCCGATCGAATCGGGGAACACGGACACGATCTCCTGATCATCGATCTCGGCGGCGACGACCTCTGGACCCGCGGAGGCGCCTCGGGCGACCTGAAGACCAATCCCATCGGAATCGCGATCGATCATTCCGGAGACGACCGCTACATCGCCCCCACGAGCGAGGCCTGGCTCGAACGCCTGGAGTCGGGCCCGGCCGGCGGAGAGCCGGGCTTCCGACAGGAACACCCCGATGAACACGCCCCCGCCTTCGGAGCCGGTGTCGGAGGCTACGGAATCCTGGTGGACGTCTCGGGCGACGACTCCTACATCGCCCCGGTGGCCGGCATGGGGTGCGGGCTCCTGGGCCACGGCATCCTGCAGGATCGCGATGGCGACGATCGGTACCGCGGGGACGCCGGCGCGATGGGGAGCGGCACCTTCGGCACCGGAGTCCTCGCGGATCTCGCGGGCAACGACGAGTACCGCCTCCTCCACAAGGGCATGGGATACGGAGGCACCCTCGGTGCGGGAATCCTTGTCGACACTTCGGGCAACGACACCTACCTCGCGGAAGTCGATCGAATCAAATACTCGTGGTTCGACGACTTCGGCACGCAGCTCAACATGACCCAGGGATTCGGTTACGGTCGACGCGCCGACATGGACGACGGCCATTCATGGGCCGGCGGGGTCGGGGCCCTGGTGGACACCGGCGGTGGTGACGATCGACACCAATGCGGGATCTACGGCATCGGATGCGCGTACTGGTACGCCCTCGGCATCCTCTACGACGATGGCGGAAACGACCGCTACGAGAGTGATTCGTACTCGATCGCGAGCCCGCCTCACTTCGCCGTCGGCATCGTGATCGACGAAGCAGGCGACGACGTCTGGAGAGGCCGTTCCTCACGCTGCTGCGGATTTGGAAGGGATTTCTCCCTCGGCTGGTTCGAGGAAGGCGGCGGCGACGACATCTACCTCTGCAGCGACTCCGCATTCGGGGTCGGGAACGTGAATGGCCTCGGTGTCTGCTGGGACAAGGGCGGGAACGATGCATGGTGCGCCCGCAGCAACTCATTCGGCCAGCCCTACGTGGAGAGCCGGGGACGACGCGACTTCCCGATCAACGCCGGGCTCTTCATCGATGCGGGAGGGCGGGATCGGTACCTCCGGCCCCCCCCGGAGACGAGCACCTGGACGATCGATCCTCGACGACTGGACGAGATGGAGACCTGGGAGTTCCTTGGTGACGGCGTTCGGCATCACTGGCGTGACCACCTACCGACCCCGGGTTCGACCGGGGCCGCGATCGACTCTGGAACCTGAGCATCCGATCCACGCCTCAGGCCAGGTGAAACACCTCCTGGAGAGGGCGCATCGCTTCGTCGGGATTGACGCCCTCCAGAGCCTCGAAGTAATCCTTCATCGCCAACTGCCATCTGGCATTGACCGGCTCCTTCGCCATCCCGGCGAGGGCGGCGTCCCAGTCCGGGGTCTCCACGTATCCGATCAGGAGCCCATCGTCGCAGAGAAAGAGGGAGTAGTTGGTCCAACCATGCCGCGAAAGGGCCTCGAGCATCTCGGGCCACACTTCGTCATGGTCGCGCCGATACGCCTCGAGACGATCCGCACGGACCTTGAGCAGAAAGCAGACTCTTCGCATGGGTATCTCCGTTTCGACGGTGCTGCGGTTCAGCGAACGAAGGCGTCGGAAAGTCCGCCGTCGACATGGAACACCTGCCCCGTGGTTCGGGATGATTCAGGACCAAGCAGAAATCGAATCGCGGCCACCTGGTCCCGAGGACGTATCGGTACGTTCAAGAGCGTTCGGGCCGCGTAGAACCTCGACAACCGTTCCACCAGATCATCATCCGACATCGATTCCTCGAAATCGATGTCGTACTTTCGAAGGCTCGAAATCACTCGATCTCGAGGAAACATCGTGCTTCCTTCGATCACCGTGGCCGGGGCCACCGCATTCACACGGATCCGAGGGGCCAGGCCGACCGCAAGCGAACGCAC
>CAJWFU010000357.1:0-3552 GCA_913031315.1 uncultured Phycisphaerae bacterium
CGACTATTTCGGTGTGAGATGATCTGGCTCTGGGCCGAGGCTCCGAACTTCAGGTTTCCGCCCGTGATCCCGTCGCAGGATCCGTTGGCCGAGCACATGATGTGGCAGACGCTCGCGGAGTCGCAATGCCCGCTGTTCCAGTTGTGACCCAGTTCGTGGGCGGTGAGCGACGTTCGAAACACCACGCTGCTGGTGTACCGGCTCTCGACCACGCCGTAGTGGAAGGAGGAGTTGCAGACGGTTCCGACGTAGGCGAGTCCGATGGTGCCTCCGGAGAAGTTGACACCGCTGAACATGTGGGCGGTGTCCCGAATGATCTCGCTCTCTGGACTCGACTGCATGTTGCTCACGAACTGCCCGAGTCGACCGTCGATCGAAGTCGACGTGTAGGGATCACTTGAACTCGAACGAATGATCACGGTGGTCAGTTCATAGGCGATCGAGACGTCTCGAACATACACCGTGTCGGTGTTGTTCATGATCAGTTCGATGTCGTTCAGTGTATTGACGACACTGCTGCTGTTTCGCTGGAAGAATTCGTAGTCGGAGTCGATGCCGATTTCCGCGTGGAAGATTCCGCTGCCCGCGACACCTCCGTCGAACACGACCGCATCTTCGTCGTCAGCTTGTTCAGCACTCGGAAGATCGAAGAGGTCATTCCCGCAGTGGCCTTCTGCGTGGGCCGCGGAAGCCTCGTAGATCACATGGGTTCCCGCCGGGAGCCCAAGGTCGAACTCGCTGGCGGGTTGAACGACGAGTTCGGCGTGATCGCCCCGGTAGATGATGGCCTGGAGTCCGCTCTCAAGGAGGCTTCCGGACACGATGCTCCCGGGGATGTCCGCCACGCCCCGATAGGTTCGGGGCAGTTCCGCGGGCGTCTCGACGAGCGTGCCGTCACCGTGATCGACGAAAAGTCGGAAATCGGCGCTTCGGATCGAGAGCGACGTGAGGTCCAGTTCGACGATCTCGCCCGCAAAGGGGATCTCGATGACCATGTTTTCCGGGAGACCGACGGGGAGGTCAAGGATGGCCAATTCGTACTCATCGATCCGTCCTCGGTCTTCGATGATCGGGGCGAGCGTCTTCGGTCCCTCGACTCCGCGGAGGGCAACTGCCCCATTCCGGGTCGGGGGTGGCGTCTCGCCGGAAACGCCGGCGAAGGCACTGGATCCCAGTCCGGTAACCAGGAGTGAAAACACGGAGGTGGCAAGTATGGACGAGCGAGGGAACGACATGGGTCGGATCACGACGGATCTCCGGTTGGAAGCACGATGGGACGTTGGGATCCCAGCACTAGGTTTAGCCGTCTTTTCGACTGGTTGCCAGCGAGAAATGAATTCTCCGCGGCGAGACTCTCTTTGCAGGCGGATTCACTCTCTATCGGACGAGTGAAGTTCGCCTTGGTTCGTCAAATCGGACGGTTCAAACATCAATTAAAAAGGGGCCGGTCGTTCCTGATGTGGAACAACCGGCCCCGAGTGGGTGACTGATGTCTTCTTCGATCAGCAGCCCCAGGCGGCGATCAGGCCACCGAGGTCGCCGGAGTCAACGATGCCATCGCCGTTGAAGTCGGCGAATCCGCCGGACTGGCCCCACTGGGTGATGAAGATGCCGACGTCACCGCCGTTGACGCAACCGTTGCCGTCCAGGTCGAAGGGGTTCGATGCTCCGCCGGGAACCTTGATGTCCGAGGCGGTCACGGAGCTGTTCGTGCGGAATACTTCGAGTGATGCCGAGCCGTCGACCGGGGCGACATCGCAGGTGAAGTAGAAGTTGTACATCGTTCCCCAACGGATCGCGTTGGCATCCTCGTTGGTGGCGTATTCGCTGGTGTTCCAGACGATCGCGTCACCATCGTTGAATGCGGCCCACGAGTTGGTGGCGAATGGTTCGCCCGAGTGGCTGTTGACATCGCTGAAGCCGATGTCCGTCACGTTCGCATTCCCCGGGACGGGGATTTCGAGTCCGTTGATGTTGTGGTCCGAGGTGAGATTGTAGATCGCGTACTCGTACCGGTAGGTGCCATCACCATTGTCGATCACGTCGCTTGCAAGGAAGACACGTCCGTCATTCGGGATGTCGATGGTCCGGATGACCACGGTGTCGCTGTTGTCCTCCCAGGCAAAGATGCCGGGCTTTCCGATACTGGTCGGCCCGGTCGGGGTGAGGCGGTATCCGGAACCGGAAAGCGTGCCGACTTCGACCCGCCTGAAGGAGGAGTTGTTGAGCTGGTTTCCCGCCTCGTAGTCCTGCGGGTGCAGGTAGATCGCGTCGCAGTAGTACGTCGCGGCGGGGTTGCTCGACGGCGACAGGTCGTCCTGAAGCACCTGGACGCGGCGCCCGATGGTCGCCGCCGGAGAAGTCAGATCCTGGGGCGGATAGAGATAATCACCCGACGCCGCGTTGCACTGCGATCGAGGGGCGAGGCCACTCTGTTGGCCATTGAGCGAATCGGAATACGGGTCGGAACAGCCCGGCCCGAGAAGTTCGGGGCAGCCAAAGCCGGCGGGGTCACAGGAGCCGCACTGATTCTCCTGCAACGCGCAGAAGCCGTCCTTGCACCACGACATGCCAATCTGGTTGAGTCGACCGTCCACGTATCGGAACATGTTCTGCGGGATCCGCGGGTGCCGATTGTTGTAGCCGTACCACTCAAGGTCGACGTCGCCGAGATTGACGCTGGTGGTTCCAACGGAATATCCGGTGACTCCACCGGTCGTTCCCCAGCGGTAGATGCTCGGCATGGTGCAGACGGCGACGTCGGCGCCGATTCCGCCGGCGGTTCCACCCTTGCCACCGGGAACTGCTTCCGCGGAAAGCTGGCCGAGAAGGGTGGCGGCGCCACCAAGCAAGAGGCAACCAAGTGTCAGTCCAATTTTCACGTTGATCTCCGAAGTTCAGATCTTGAGAGTGCGAAGGATCGGGCCGACGCACCGAGGGGTTTCACGAGGTCACCTTGGCGGAGCTATTCCGCCGGTGTCTCAACAGGCTTCCGTGCTTCGAACGAGACCTGCTGGTCGAACCGCAGCCAACGAAGCATCAACCCAAAGGGTAGCCGCCGTCTCTGAGGGTGTCGCGAGATTCTCTGGAAAATCGCCCATTCAAGTCGCATCGTCAGTCCAATGAAGGCGGGGTCGCTCGGCGGGTTTTCAGGCACGGGTCGGAAAGGCTGATATTGGCGATAACGGGGTGTTGAATTCGCGATTTGGGCGGCGTTATCGGTTTTCCTCCTCGAGTTGGCCGGAACAAAAGGCATCCGCCGCAGCCCAAGGGCTGCGGCGGATGGTTCAAAGGTTGGATTCCAGACCAGATCGGTCTGATCAGCCGCGGCGTCGGCGGCTGGAGAAGCCGGCGAGTCCGAGGAGGGCGAGCGCGCCGGGGGCGGGCGTCACGATGAAGCCGGCCTGCGAGCCGGGGGTACCGAGACCCTGGTTCCAGGTGACTTCGAGGGCCGAGCCTTCGAGGCTGAATTCGCCGTCGTAGGCGAAGCGACCAATGAGGACGCCGAGGGTGCCGTCGTTGTCGACGACCTGACCGTTGAGGGTCGGGGGG
>CAJWFU010000358.1:0-3552 GCA_913031315.1 uncultured Phycisphaerae bacterium
TGGATTCTGCGAGTCCGGCGGCCACCGCCCGACTGGAATGCTCCAGCATCCGCCGAAGCTCCTGCCCCACTCGCTCACGACTGACCGCCCCCAATCGATCCGCCCGCCGGGTGATCGCATCCAGCGTCCGAGCATCGATCTTCAAATCGAAGCGAGCCCCGAATCGAACCGCACGCAACATTCGGAGGCGGTCCTCCTCGAAACGGTCCTCCGGCTCACCGATCGCCCGGAGCAGTCCGGCTTCCAGATCCCGGCGACCATCGACGAAGTCGATGACCTCCCCGGTGCGTGGGTCCTCGAACAAACCGTTGATCGTGAAGTCTCGTCGGCGAGCATCGTCTTCCGCATCACCGAAGGACACTTCCGTGGGGCGACGACCATCGTGATAGGAACCGTCGGCCCGAAACGTGGCGACCTCGATCGCCCGGCCTCCCGCCGGTACCAACACCACACCGAAATGAGCGCCGACGCCACGCCCGCGGGGAAAGACCTTCATCACATCATCCGGTCTCGCCGACGTCGCCAGATCGAAATCCGCGGGGGCAATCCCCAGTAACCGGTCTCGAACACAGCCTCCTGCGAACAGCGTTTGAAACCCGGCGTCAAGCAGACGTTCCGCAACCAGCATCGCTGCATCGCGGGGGGCGAGGATGTCGCCCGATCGACTCATGCCGACGCTTCCTCACGAACCGGCGTCACACCATCGCCCGGCCCCGGTGCGGGGTGATCGGCTCCGTACCGGGCACGAAGCCGCTCACGGCATCGGCGACGCAGTTCATCGATTTCCGTTTCAAGCCGCAACAGAGCGGCCGGAACGCCGTCACGGAGAAGCTCCTCCCGATCGATCGGCAGACCGACTTCGACTTCGATGACCCGGCGGAGCCGGGGCTTGGATCGTTGTCGAGGCCAGGCGTCGTACGCGCCTTCGATGCCCATCGGCACGATGACCGCCTCCGAACGTCGAAGCAGCAATGCGACTCCGCTCTTGAACGGCTCGAGCGCACCGTCTGGAGTTCGACTTCCCTCGGGATAGACCAGCACGCATCTTCCCGCCGCCAACTCGGCCAGAGCCGCACGCATCACGGACTTGTCGCCACCGCCACCGGACACCGGCATCGCCCCGAGCGAACGGATGACCCAGCCGAACGGACCACGAAAGAGTGTCTCACGCGCGAACGGACTGAATGGCCGGTCCTTCACCGCGGCCCCGTTGATGATCGGGTCGAGATAGGACTGATGATTCGAAAGGTAGAGCAGCGGGCCTGATCGCGGGACGTTCTCTCGCCCCACGACTCGCAGGCCGAAGCAGCATCGAACCACCATTCCGGTGGCGAACCGCCACAGATCCCACCAGAGGATCGCGGGGCCGGACCTTCCCGGGACGCGACGGGCGAACTGGAGTCGACCTTTCAGCACCGGTCCGATCCTCCGGGTTCCTGTTTCTCATCGGAGGGTACGAGGGACTCCACGGTCCGAACCACCTGGTCGACGACCGCTTCGAGCGTGAGTTCGTCGGTGTCCAACACCACGGCTCCCGCCGGGCGAACCAGGGGGCTGTCCTTCCGGGAGGCATCGAGACGATCTCGGGATTCGATTCCGTCGAGAACCTTCTCGGGATCGACCGCCCGACCTTCGTTCCGAAGTTGATCGACCCTCCGAGCGGCTCGGATCGAGGCCGAAGCCGTCAGGTAGAAACGCGCGGTGGCGTCCGGGAAGACGACCGAACCCTGATCACGTCCTTCGGTCACGAGTCTCGGATACCGCAGGGCGATGGCCCGCTGGATTTCGACCAGTCGGCGTCGCACCTCGGGAAGTGCCGCGATGGTGGAGACGATCGACTCCACGGCCGGGCCACGCAGAGCCTCCCCCGGATCCGCTCCCCCGATCAGCACCCGCGGGGGGTCGACCTGGGTGTCGATGTCGATGGGCTTTTCCTCAAGCAACGCGAGGACTTCCGGCTCCGAGGAGGGATCAAGCCCGGCAAGATCGGTCGCCCACGAGACGGCTCGATACATCGCACCGGTATCGAGCACGAACAGCCCCAGGCGAACGGCCACTTTTCGGGCCACCGTTGATTTTCCGGTTCCGGCCGGCCCGTCGATCGTGATGACCAGACGATCTCGATCGGTCGTCGAAGCGTCCCGAGCCAAGCGAGGGTCGTCCGCCGATCGTGCGGCCACGGTCACGCATCCTCCCCGACGCCACCTTCGATCACCTCCGGGCCGTCATCAGCGCCGGCGGGGCTCTCTTCGTCGGCCGAGGAATTCTCGGTTTCGGCGGGGGCCTGTGATTCTTCGATCGCCGCAGCGGCGGCGGCTTCCTCGGCGTCCGCCTCGACCGCCGGTGCTAGCAACGCTTCGATACGAGTTCGAGCGTCGACGATCGTCTCGACCGCCCGGGCTCCGCCGGCATGATCCAGACAGATCGCGTGCTGGTACCCGACCGCGAGCACGGATTCCAGCCCTGCGCACACGTCGAAGGGAGAGGGGTCCGCCTTGGATCGAGTGGCCTTGCCCCCGGATTCGACCTTGCCGACCGTGGCGAGAATCGTTCCGGCATACGGGGCGAGACGACGCAGGGCGCCGTTGAAGTCACCGGTGTCGTAGGCGGCGCGGAAGTCTGGAAGTGATCCGATGCGAAAACCACCGATCTTCTTGATCAGCTCGGTGAGACGATCGGGCGCGGCCGTCAGTCCCGGACTGCTCTTGAGCAGGAGACTCACTTCGAACCGATCGATCCGCTGCATCGCCTCGCGGATGGTGCTGGCCGCCAGTTCGAACGCTTCTTCTCCATCCTTGCCGGCGATGGAAACCCCGAGCTGGGCGCATCCGAGGATGCTGGCCGCCCTGGACAGTCGGCCGATCCGCTCGATCGCCGCGGCCCGGACATCAGCGTCCGCATCGGCGAGCTTCAGCGGTTCATCCTCGATCAGGAGCAGCATCGGACACCGAGCCTTGTCTCCGGCGTCACGCAAGCCCTCGAGCGACGCCACAGACGCCCCCGAAAGCATCGAGGTCTCGACGGCAAGGCCTCGAACACCGAGTTCCGAGGAACCGAATTCGGGCATGTCCACGAGCGCGAGCGGATCGTCCGAAGATTCGATCCGATCACGGAACGGAGAAATTGATGCCGTAACCAACAACTGCACCTGTGCCAAGACCCGACTCCGAGGTTCTGGACGGCGGAATGACGTCCGGTCACGGAGTGTACGGGCTCAGGGCTTGATGGCCGGCTCCGGAATCCCGAGACTCGACCTTTGGACCGGCTCGACCGAAAAAAAAGAATGCACCGACCTAGAGGACGGTGCATTCCGGAGGGGAGAAAGATCAAATGGAAGCGGACAAAGAAGTCCGCGTGGGAAGATTAGCCAGCGTCAGACGACAAGGCAACGCCCTGAGGGCACCAAACCGAGGATTGGGGTATTCACCCCCCTCCGCCCGAAATCAGCCCCGGACGGCATCGGTTTGAAATGATCGGATCGGTTCCCCGGCCCTCTCGCCTCCGGGCGATCACCGCGTTCGCTATATTCTCGCCATCCCCAACCCGCCTGAG
>CAJWFU010000359.1:0-3541 GCA_913031315.1 uncultured Phycisphaerae bacterium
TGCGGCCAGAGCTCCGGCGCCGGCGAGGACGGCGCCGGCGGAGATCTGAAGCAGCGCACCCTCAGCCGCGAGAGGTGTGATGGCGAGGCCTGCGGCCAGGAACACCACCGCGGCGACTCCGCCGGAGATGACGGTCGCCCGAACGAATGCGGAACGATTCGGGATCGATGCAAGAAGCGACGCGAAGCCGGCGCCGGTGGCGAGAATCGCGATGGTCGCGGCCGGGGGCTGACCGGTCGAGACGGTGAGCGCGATGGCAAGCAACACCGAGGCGAAGATGGCGATTCGTCGGTCGTAGGCCAGGGCGAGGGCGATCGAGAGAATCGAGGCCGCGAGGCCGGCCCCGAAGGGAGCCAGCCTTGGAAGCACCACCGCAAAAGCGGTCCCCAGCGCCGTGGCGCCGACAAGGAGGAGCACGACGACCGCGAGTCGGGAGGTGCTCCGAGCAATGCGGGGGTAGAAGATCACGCCGTGGCCGGCCAGCATCAGCACCACCACGGTGGCGAGGAGGAACCAACCCGGTACCTGGCCCCAGCCGGCGGCGAAGCCTCCGTCTGAAAAAGCGCGGGCGAGCGCGAGGCGAGCGATCGCGATGTCTTGCGGCCCGATCACCTCTCCCCGGCGATAGATGACTTCGCCGGCGGGATGGTCGACTTCGACCACGGCGATCCGGGCGGCGGCCAGATCGGCGGCCTCATCCGTCGCCGGGGCATCGAAGAGCACGGTGGGCGCAGGAGGCTTGAGAGCTGCGGTCGCGACGATCGCGGCGGGATCGCTCGGGAACCCCGAATCCTTGGCGAGTTGCACGACCGTGGCAAGCACGGTGGTGTTCATCGCGTCTTCGATCAGATCGATGGCGGTGTTGACCTGAACGGCAGACGCGAGGTCGGCCTTGGGCAGGCCGGGGGTAGATTCCGAGCCCGAGGTTTCGCCGGCGGCAGCCCCTCCGTCGGCGGAAGAGGCGTTGGGGTCCGAGGGATTCGACGCGGTCGCCAGATCGTCATCGGACGGCGGCTTCGGAGGGAGCACGCGGCGGTTCGCGATCGTGGAAAAACGTTGGAATTCGGCAGTTTCGAGGAGCGGCTTCTGAGCCCAAAGGCGGCGGATGAACTCATCCGTCCATTCACGCCATGACGGGGTCGCATCGGGGCCCTCGCTGCCGGCATAACGCTGCAGAATCGAGAGGGATGCGTCGGTCAGTGCGAAACTTTCTCGCAATTCAGGATTGACGTTGTCCAGCACGAGACGGGATCGGACGGCGACGGGGAGGCCGGCGATCTTGGCTCGCAACGTTTCAAGGACGCCGGCATCGGCCTGATAGAGCCTTGGGGCCGCCAGTCGGGCACTGTTCTGCTGCCTCTTGGTTTCCTCCCGATCCTGGATCTTGAAGGAGCGAGGATTGACCAGGCTGTCGGTGGCGACTTCGCCGACCCAGATTCTGGGTTGAGTTCGTCCCCACCCGACGATCGTCGTCAGTAGTACGGCGGTGATCAGGACCGCCACGCCGCCGTAGAGAAACACCGGCTGTCGAACCAGATCTCCGATCGACGGAGATTTCGGGCGCAGCGACGCTGCGATCCGGCTGCGACGGTTGGGGCGAGGCTTGAAGAATCTGCCGAAGACTGAAATGGAGCCGGCTCCGGAGGAGGAGGTGGTCGGGTCGAAAGGGCGTCGGGATTCGACCTTGGGGACGAACCCGCATCGGCAGACACTGTAGTCGCTGGGGGATCGCACTCGTCCGAACTTCGAACGGTCAACTCCCGCTTATCGGTCCGACGGGACGACGATAGACTGCGCCCGTGACCAAGAAATCGACACGCTCGACCGTGGAGCCGATCGAGGTGCCTTTCCAGGCCCCGGGAGGAAATCGATCGATGCGGGGTCTTGAGGCTGGTTCTCGGGCCTGTTGGCAAGGAAGAATGGCTGCCATCGCGATCCTCGCGATGCTGACCGCCGGGTGTTCGTCGAAGCCGCCCCCCGCTCCGGCCGCCGCCAGCAACGAGGTCTTTGGAAGCGGACTCGGCGCCCCGCCCGCTGGCCTTCTGGAAATTGATGATCGATGGGCATCGGTCACGTTGGATGATCAGCAGCGAGCCGAGGTGAGGGCCTCGTTCCGGGATCTCGTCCATGGGCCGATCCCGCCTTTGGAGAAGGCGCCGTACGGAATTCGATTCGAAGACATACCCCGCGCCATGATCAATGCCGCTCCCAAGGTGGAGATGGCGATTCTCAGTCAGGCGTTCCTTCCCGCTGCAGTCACGGTGGTGTTCGAAGATCACATTGGCCGGGAAGCGTCGGCCTCGCTCATCCTGCGAGATCGAGGGCCCCTGGCCTCGGTCGAATATCTGGTGCCCGGGGTGGACGTGGCCCCCGCGAAATCCCGTCTGTTGCTCGATCTCTACCGGCGACTCGCCGAGGAAATCGAGCACGGCCACGGCGACCTGACTCCGAATTCCGCGGCCGAGATCCTGCGGGCTTCCGTTCGGTCGAGGCACGGCCGGATCAAGAGCGGGTCGACGGAGCCGGATCGCTATCGCTACACGCTGCTGATGCTCGACGAACTCGAAGCGGTCATCGAGTTCCGGCGCGAGCCCGGGCCGAAGGTGATTTCCTGGACGGCGACGGCGGGATTCTTCGGCAAGCCCCAAGTCGTGGATGCTCTGGCCGAAGCGGTGATGACCGCCCTGCGGGCATGGGGCCAGGACCTCGAGCCTCGAAGCCCGAACCTCGAGCCGCCCGTACCCGCCGAGCACTGACCGGTTCGATCGGATCAGGATCGAATCAGGATCGGAGTACTGACTCCACCATGCTTGCCGCGGACATCATCGTGTCTTCGGCGAAGGCTGGGGCCTGGATATGGATGCCGACCGGCAGCCTTCCGCCTTCCTCCTCGACCATTCCCCCCGGGATGGAGATCCCGGGGATGCCCGCGATGTTGGCATTCACGGTGTAGACGTCGTTGAGATACATCGACACCAGATCGATTCCGGCACCGATCTTGAAGGCCGGGCCGGGAGCCGTGGGGCCGAGGAGCACGTCGCAGGTTTCAAACGCCGCGTCGAATTCCTGCTTGATCAGACGCCTCGCTTGCAACGCTCGCTTGTAGTACGCGTCGTAGTACCCCGCACTCAGCACGTAGGTGCCGAGCATGATCCGGCGTCGAACCTCTTCTCCGAAGCCTTCGGTGCGGGTGCGGGCGTAGAGGTCCTCGAGACCTTCGCCCGGGCGCGGTTCCGCACGGTGGCCGTATCGGATGCCGTCGTAGCGGGAGAGATTGCTGCTGGCTTCGGCGGGGGCGATGACGTAGTAGGTCGAAATTCCGTGGTTGGTCAGCGGAAGATCGACATCCACGATCGTCGCGCCTGCGGTTCGGAGCCGATCGATGGCCTCGTCCAGGGCCGCCGTGACGCCGGGATGATTGTCATCGTTTCGATGTTCTCGCGGAACGCCCACGCGCAGTGAGGTCGGATCCATGCTCTCCGGGGACGAGCAGGGCGTCACCGGCGCATCGGACGTGGTGGAATCGGCGGGGGCATGCCCC
>CAJWFU010000360.1:0-3523 GCA_913031315.1 uncultured Phycisphaerae bacterium
CACCGGTGGCGGCCCCCATGCCGAATCGATCTTCGTCATCCACTCCGGCCGCGTCCGTCACGTCGTCGAAACGAAATCCCCCGAGGTTTCGATAGAGACGATTCCCCCCGGCACCAGTCGCCTGCACCAGATAGAGATCAAGCAGACCATCCTGATCGAAGTCGGCGGCAGCACCCCCGCCCGCGACGATCTCGGGCAGCAGCGGGCGGTCGCCCAACCGGGTTTCGAGCACGAAGTCGACTCCGGACACCGCACCCATCTCCTCGAACCAGGCCGGTGGCGACGGAACGCCGACCGATTCCGAGCCGGACCGCGGCGACGCGGCGACCGTTGCAGGGGCGTCGTCCGAGGTGACCGGGGTCTCTCCGCAGCCGATCACCCATCCCACGGCGATGGCCTGAACGGTTCCGGCCACCTTCCAATTCCTGCCTGACTGGATCCGATCTGGTGGTCCGCTCATCCGCCCGCCTCCACCACCACGAGTTCAGTCCGACGGACGCCCGGATGATTCGGCATGGCACCACGACACTGTTCGAGAAGCCTCCGAGCATCTCTGGCCCGACCACCGATGGCCAGTGCCCGAGACTCCACCAAAGCCGAATCGACCGAACGCCCGAACGTCTCGTCCACCCGACGAACCACGCGGATCGCATCGAGCAATCCGCCGGTTTCGACCAGGCTGTCCGCCACCGCGATGTGATAACGCACGGTCGAGGGCTCGATCTCCAGACAACGCCTGAAGGCGACCAGCGCGTCCCCCCATCGGCCATCGGCGGCAGCCGCGCGTCCGATCAGTTCATGAGCCTGAGGGTCTCCGGGAGTCAACTCAACGCAGCGAAGTCCTTCCTCCCGGGCTCGCCGGAGCAGCTCGCCGGGATTTTCGGCGCCCCGCTGGGCCAGGGCCACCGCCGCCAACCCGGCTCGGAGCCTCGGCGGCGCCCATCCCGGTTCGACCGCGATGATTTCATCCGCACTCGACAGAACACCAGCGTGATCCCCGAGAACGGCGAGGGCCGCGACCTTCCCGAAGCGAATCTCCTTCTCCGGACCGTATCGAGCCTCCATTTGCGCCAGAAGGGCGAACGCATCCTCCCGTCGTCCCTTCGCCGCGAGCGACAGGACATCATCCATCCGCTGGCTGCGATCCAATCTCTGGTCTCGAACCGACTGGGTCCAGGGGTCGATGAACGTCGGACGGGCCGCACCAGCCACGGTCAGCTCGCGGGCCCCGTCGTCGTCACGACCCATTCCCTGCAAGGCTCGTCCCAACAGGTACCGAGCCGCAAGGTCTCCCGGCTGACGTCCGACATGCGGCTCCATCACGGCGACCGCCTGTTCGGGATCACGATCGGCGAGCAACGTCATCCCGAGAATTCGATGACCATGAGCATCGGTGGGATCCAGTTCGATGGCCCGCGCCGCAAGCCGCCAAGCATCTTCGAGTTCTCCGGCTTCCAAGGCCCAGGCGGCGGCCCTCCATGCCAGGAACGCCTGATCAGGATCAAGTCCCACCGCGATCTTCGACATGTCGTAGGCGGCGACCGACTCGCCCGCACCCCCCAGAGCGACCGCCAGGAGCAGTCGGCGACGGGCAGAATCCGGCTGAAGCACGACCGCGCGATTCGCCGGATCGACCGCCAGGTCGTATCGAGCGTGGGCAAGCCAGGCATCGGCCAGATCCCCCCACGCCTCCCCGTCATCCGGCCGCGACTCGACCGCCCGCAGACGTTCGACCAGGAGTTCTCGAACCGCGGAATCGAGTGTCCCGGGGTCGACGCCCTCGGGAAACCTCACGTCATCCGCCACTGATGGCGGAGCGTCCGTGACCGTGGATTCGCCATCGCAACCGGCGATTCCTCCGAGCAACGACGCCCAGAACATGCCCGTGAACGCGAATGGAAGGAGAGGCTGTCTTGTGATGCGGGTTCCTGGCATGAGATCGACTCCGGTGCGGCTTCCCCGAAACGATAGCCTGAGCACATGCCTCGACGACGTCTCCTGCCATTCCTTGCCGTTTCCGTCCTGCTGACCGCCGCCCTGATGTTCTTCGCGCCAGGCTGTCAGGGAGTGATTCCCAATCGGGACCCCAGTGGCGACCCCTTTCCCACGGTTGCGGGTCGGGACCTCGAAGACCGAGCGATCGAACTTCCGGCCGCGGTCGAGGGGGCTCCCGCGATCCTCATGATCGGCTACGTCCAGGAGACCCAGTTCGACATCGACCGCTGGACACTGGGGTTGCTTCAATCCGGCACCAAGGTCCGGCTGATGGAGATACCCGCCGTCGGTGGCTGGTTCCCCGCCACCTTCCTCCAGTCCACGATCGACAACGGCATGAGGTCGGGGATTCCCGCCGAGGACTGGGCATCCGTGGTCACCTTGTACGGCGAGGATGCCGACCGGACCCAGGCGTTCACCGGAACCGAACGACCACGGAACGCTCGGATTCTGCTTCTGGACCGACATGGGGTGGTCCGCTGGTTCTGGGACCAGGGCTATTCACCCTCGAGACTGCTCGAAATGCTCGAACGAGCCTCGAGCGATCAACCCGAAAACTGAGGCTCTGAATCTCCGGCGTCGTATACTCCGGATCTCATGGCAAAGTACGAACCATTCAACGGCACGGAATTCATCGACGCCTCCCCCGAAGAGGTGCACGCCTTCCTCATCGACCTCGATCGGCTGGTGGCGATCGTTCCCGGCCTCGTGAAGAAGGAGATCGGAGACGACGGCATCTGCCGCACCACCGTCCGACCGGGGTTCAGCTTCATCAAGGCGAACCTCAAGCAGGACTTCGAACTGGTCGAGCACACCACCCACGAAAAAGTGGTGATCGGCGTCCAGGCGAAGGGCATCGGCAACAAGTTCGGGGTCCAATCGACGCTGGCTCTCGCCCCCCACGAATCCGAAGGAACCCGCCTTGATTGGGAGGCCGAGATCGTTCACATGTCCGGTCTGGTCGCCGCCTTGGGCAGCACCATCATTCGTGCGGCCGCGGATCAGGTGATCAAGGAAGGCTTCGAGTCGATGCGGAAGGCGATCAAGGCGGACCAGGACGCCTGATCGGCCACCCCCTGGTTCCGAACCGCCGAATACAACGCCCGCGGTTCCGTTGAGCCGGCCGACATCGCCTGGCGGTTCCGCACCGGATCGGCCTCGGGTCGGCCTCGGGTCTTCGTCGCGGTCCTCCTCCGGAATGAGTTCGGTGGGTGACCCTTCGAATCCCGCTCCCTCGCTGATGGACGAAGACGGCCCGACGCGAAGCGCCGGGCCGTCGAATCAACATTGAATGACGGCGTCTCCACCGTTCTGCCGGTCAGCCAAAGGCCGCGTAGCCCTTGCCGAGAAGCGTGGACGCGATCTTGAGCTGCATGATCTCGTCCGTTCCCTCGTAGATCCGACAGACCCGAACGTCTTGAAGGTGACGGAAGGGTCGATAGAGTTCGCTCCAGCCACGTCCACCGAAGACCTGAACCGCTCGGTCCACGGCTTCCCAGGCGGCGTTGCTCGCCCAGTACTTGGCCTC
>CAJWFU010000361.1:0-3522 GCA_913031315.1 uncultured Phycisphaerae bacterium
TGAGACCGCGTTGATCGGCATTCTCTGCAGGTCCGATGCCGAGGGGTCCGATGATCCCTTGGTACCGCGCCGGCAGGACGCCGGCGTTCACGATGTCGCCCCACGGTCAACGGGGGCGGCCAATCCCGGCGGAGCCGAACCATGACCGATTCCGAGCAATCCTCGGTCCCTCAGAACCAGACCACTCCACCCTCCACCGTCCCCGATGGGACTGTGGAGGGTGATTCGTCACCCCCGATCTCCGACCCGACCGCCGAGGCGATTCGGGAAGCCGCCGTGCAGGTGGACCGCCTGGCGGGAGAAGCGGGGGCGGCCGCCGAAGCGCGAGCGGTCGAGCTTCCGGACTTCGCCTCCGCGGCCGGCCCGGGCGATCCCACCGGCATCGGCATGCTCGGCGACGTCGATCTGGACGTTCGAATCGAGTTGGGGCGGACTCGAATGCTCGTGGATGATGTTCTCCGTCTCTCCCCGGAATCCGTGGTTGAACTCGACAAGGCTGCCGGCGATCCCGTCGACATCTACGTGAATGGCCGGCATGTCGCCCGAGGCGAAGTGCTGGTTCTCAACGAGAACTTCTGCGTCCGGGTCAGCGAGATCGTCGGACGCATGCCCGCGGCCGAAACCGACTGAAGGGCGATTTCGTGACGGCCGGAGGATCCGGCCGTGTCTCCAGGATCGATCGGAAGCCAGGGAAGGCGACCATGGATCAGAAAAACAAGACGTTCTGCGTCGCGCTCGTCGCGTCGTTTCTCCTCTCGACCTCCGGCGTGTCCGGTGACGATGTCGTTCCGTCCAACAGCGGTGTGGGTGGCGTGTCCCTGGAAAAGGAACCCGCCCGATCCGCGCTGTTGGAGGCGGCGGATCGTCTGGCCGCGAGGGTCGAATCCGCCTCGCGTGAAGCCGATGTCGGCGTCGACCGACCGGTGAATGCGGGATCATCGGAGCCCATGCTGGTGGAAACGGATGCTGGGTCCGTGGCCACCGGCTCTGGAATCGTCCCCAAGCCGCTCACGCTGGATGATCGACTTCGTCTTCGCGAAGGTACTGCGGCTTCGGGCGAACCTTTGGCGGACACCAAAGCGGTCGCGGGCGGTGAGTCCTGGTGGAGCGGGCCCGAAGCCCGGGTGGTCGGGTTGCTCACGCTCTTGTGTGGTGCGGCCTTCTTCGCTCGACGCTTCGCCGGACGCGGGGTTCTCCCCGGCGGGGCCCGCCCCGCCGGCGTGCTGACGGTGCTGGCTCGATACCCCTTCGGACGAGGCGCATCGCTGGTCTTGATCGAATGCGGACCGCGGATCATCCTCATGCATCAGCATGGAGGTCGAGGTGGTGCGGTCACCACGGTGTCCGAATTCAGCGAGGGGGCCGACATCGCCGAACTGCGAACCCGACTGGGTACCGCGGAAAGAACGAATGAGGATGGTTTTCACACCGACCTCATTCGCAATCTTGGGCGGTACGACCGCCAGGGACGTCCCGAAGGATTCGGAGGCCCGGAAGGGCTTCCGATCGATGAGCCGATGGAAACCGTCGATCTCACCCGTCGTCGTCCCCGGGGTGGAGTTCGAAGCGCTTGATGCCGATCCCGATGTTCCATCTTGCACAGGCCGCCGGGGGGGCGGGCGTCGGATCCGACGCGGCGGCAATGGCCAATCCGGTCGCCTTCGTGGAATCCGCGGCGTCCGCACTGCCGGGTGGCGTGGCCGGGACCTCGGCCCCGATCACCATCATCCTGTTGCTGACGCTGCTGACCGTCGCGCCTTCGATCCTGATCCTCTGCACCTCCTTCACACGGTTCGTGGTGGTGCTCGGCCTGCTGAGGCAGGCGATCGGTACTCAGGGCATGCCGCCGAGCCAGGTGATCGTCGGGCTCAGCCTCTTCCTCACCTTCGTGGCCATGGCCCCGACCCTCGAGGCGATGTGGGACGACGGACTCCAGCCTTATCTGGACACCCCGGTGGCGGAACGTGATTCGATGGCAGCCTGGGACGGGATGAAGAAGCCCCTGCGTCAGTACATGATCAATCAGATCGTGGTCGACGGAAACGAGGCTTCGCTGGTGATGATGGCCGAGTTCTCCGGTTGGGATCCCGATCGCGACGGTGAGCTCGTCCTCGACGAGGTGAAGCTTCACCAACTGGTTCCGGCTTTCGTTCTGAGCGAACTCAAGACCGCGTTCCTCATCGCTTTCCGCATCTACCTGCCGTTTCTGGTGATCGACATGGTGGTCTCCAGCCTTCTCATCTCGATGGGAATGATGATGCTGCCTCCGGTGTTCGTGTCACTGCCTTTCAAACTCCTGCTCTTCGTGGTGGCCGACGGTTGGCTGCTGGTCGCGAGCAATCTCATGAGCGGCGTTCAGGCCGCCACGGTCGGCTGACCGGATCAGTGACTCGAAAGGAAGCTCCGCATGGAGTCTGAAGGACTCGATCTCGTTCGCCAGAGCCTGCTGATCGCGTTGTGGGTCTCGGCCCCGATTCTGATCGCCGGGATCGTGATCGGTCTGGTGGTCTCGATCGCTCAGGCGGTGACCCAGGTTCAGGAGCAGACGTTGTCCTTCGTGCCCAAGATCGCGGCGATGATTCTCGTCGCGGTGGGGCTCCTTGGTTGGATTTCGACCCAGTTGGTCGACTTCGCCGTGCTGATGTTCACAGGTTGAGGAGTTCGTCCCCGGTGGAAGCGATCGCGATCATCGAACGCAGCATGGGTCCGGCGGTTCTCGTCGTGATGCGCCTTGGAGGTCTCTTCCTCTACGCGCCGCTGCTTTCGATGACCACGATTCCGGGACGGGTGAAGGGCCTGCTGGTGATGGTCACCGGAATCGGGGCGTGGGCCGTGCTCGATGCCGGGGGGGTCGTCTTTCCCGCGGTGTCGATCCTCGACCCCTGGGCGATGGTGCCGATGGGGGCCGCGGAGATCGCGATCGGCGGCCTGATCGGGTTCCTCGCGTCACTTCCGATCTTCGCCATGCAGACCGGTGGCATGATCATGGGCCAGCAGATGGGACTCGGCTTCGCGCGTTTCTACAACCCCGCGGCGGGCACCGAGAGCGACGTGCTCGAACAGTTGATGATCTTCCTCGCGATCGGGATGTTCCTGGTCATGGGCGGACTCGACGCGATCTTCCTCTCGGTTCTCCGGAGTTTCGAATACGTCGATGCCGGAGTCTTCGTGGGGGAGGGCGGGGGTCTCGAACTGGTGATCGGCGTCATGCTCGCGGCGACCGAACTCGGGCTCCGGGTCGCGGTTCCGTTACTCGGAGTGGTGTTCCTGGAGACCGTCGCGATGGGATTCGTCTCCAAGACGGTGCCTCAGCTCAATGTGTTGAGTCTCGGCTTCCCGGTTCGGATCATGGTCGGATTCGTGGTGGTGATCGCGTCGATCGAAGTGATCGCGGTGGTCAACGAGAACTTCATCATCGAGGTCCTGGACATCATCCACGCCTGGGCGACGACCCCGGACCGGATCGCCGGGGGGGGTGCCTGAGATGGCCGAAGACCTGGGCGAAAAGACCGAGGAAGCCAC
>CAJWFU010000362.1:0-3521 GCA_913031315.1 uncultured Phycisphaerae bacterium
CGTCGTATTCGGCCGCGGTCTTCGCCACCTTGCCCAGCACCGTGATCCCGGCCACCGTCTGGAGATCGTCCATGTCCTGGATGCCGTTGATGTACAGCATCGGACGCCCCATCTCCGTCGCCCGTCCGACGGCCTCGTCGATGGCGGAGAGACCCGCGATCTTTCGAATCTTGAGGACCGCACCCCGCCTCGCCTTGATGATGAAGAAGAGCACCACGCCGCAGAGCAGGGCGAGGATCACGAAGAGCGGACCTCGACCGAGATTCACGATCGCGGCCACGGGAGTGATGCTGTCACTGGGACTCGAAGCCTCGCTTCGCACGCTCGCCTTGCCTTCTCCTCGTGCGATGCTGTAGACGATGAAGGTGTACTCGGAATTCTGATCCAACTTCTTGACCGTCAGACGCGACGTCTCGGACGACACCGTGTCGACGAGGATCCAGTGGCCGCCATGCGGCCCGGTCTCCTCGGGTTCGATCCCGCTCTCCTGCATCGACAACTCGATCGCACTCGATCGGGCGACCCGTCGCGCCTGCATTCGAGCGTCTTCGGGGGCCACTCCTTCGACTTCGACCAGCCGGTCGTACTCCCGGGTCTCGGCCGCGGTCATCGCGTCCTTGAGCGCACTCCGGCGCTGGTCGGCATTTCGACTTCCGGTCTCGTCTTCGGTCTCGGAGCGCCAGACCTGAAAACCTTCGAGCCCCGCGATGTCCGGAGCGCTGGTCCAGGAGACCTCGGCCACCCCACCGCCGTCCCACGGTCGATCGACCGCGATCACGTCCGTCGGGGCGGGTGGAGCCGCGGTGGCGCCCCCGGCGAAGACGATGGCCACCACGGCGATGGCCGCGCGGAATCGACGCCGAAGACCGGGTGGATCGTTGGATCTCGAGATCATGGGTCAGCCCTCGATGAGTTCGACGTTGGCGCGGGGTACGACCGCGATGCCTCCGTCGGGAAAGCGAACTTCCAGGACCCGGGCCTTCGACCCCGATCCAAGAATGGCGGGTTCGGCCGGAAGGGCCGAAACTTCACCCAGAAGTCCGAAGTAAGGATCGCGGATGACCCGGACCGTCGTACCGATCTCGAGCACGCCCGCCTCATGTGCCACGGTGGGGTCGATGTCACCCTCGTTCTCCCCCGCCTCGAGGGGAACCAGGATTTCCGGTCGCATCACACCCGCACGAATCTGGGTCGCCCCGTTCACGCTCGCTCGGCGACCGGCCTTTTCCGAAATCAATCGCCAGGTTCGACTGGCCATCGCGATGTCACCGAAACCTTCGGTCACGATGACGGTGAGCCCGATCTGCTCGCTGCCGGTGATCGCGACCCCGAGGTCGCGACCCAGCAGTTCCTTGAGGTCCTGATCGTCGATCCCGCCGGAGACCACCGCCGCGGCACCGACCTTGATGGCCTCCCGAATCGCCGCGGCGGTCATTCGAGCACCACCGAGAATGACCGCGTCCTTCATCGCAGGAGTGATCAGTTCCGGGGTCAGCGTCTGCTCGTGGTCGACGCAGGCGACCCGGATTTCACCCGCGGTCTCGCCGCCGATGCCGAAGATCCCCTGAACCATCAGCACGTCGTTCTCGACGATGCAACCTTCCTTGGGCATGACTTCGACCACGGTCCCACCCAGATAGGCCCGGACCTGAACCGGAATCGCGGCGCCCCGGATCATCAACTGACCGGTGGTCGAGGAGACCGATTCGATGGTCCCGTCTGCTTCGGCCGTGACCTCCGACTTGAACATCCCGAAGATGCCCTTGGATTGACCGATGATCTCTCCCTTGGAGACCGATTCGCCCACCGCCTTGGTCATCAACGACGACGCTTCCGCCGGCGTGCATCCAAGTCGGTTGGCGATGTTCATCGGAAAGACATCGCCTTCCATGAAGGTCTCGGCGACCACGTCCGTGGCGGTGACCGTATCGCCCTGGGCGACCTTGAGTTCGCCGGGAATCGGCAGGAGACGGCGCGTTCGATGCGTCGTCCGGGCAGCAACCTTGAGTCCTGGGGTGTAGGCCTTGGCCATTGGTATCAGGCGCTGCGCGGCGCCACCTCCTCGTTCGGGTACAGCTGAATCGCCTCGATCGTGCCGCGGACGGCCTCGATTCGGGCCGATGTTTCTTCGGGCAGCGTCAAAGGACGGCCGCGGGCATCGAGGATGAGCCCCACGGTTCCACCCTTGGCGGTCTTTTTCACGACCTTGCCCGGTCCATTGCCGAGATCGACACCCCGGACGGGGGTGACTTCGACCTCCGCGGTGGTTCCGATCGGAAGATCAAGCAGACGAATGTCTCCCCAGGCCATCTGCCCGGATCCCGTGAGTCCGCCAGTGATCGAATAGCTGAAGCACGCCTTGCCGGGACGAGCTTCACCCTTGGCGGCGACGCAGGTGCCGAGAATGACCAGGCAATCCCTCTCGAACACTTCCATCGCCGCTCGCTCGTGCACCGAGCTCAGCACCCCCAGGTGGGGCATCATGAAGATCGAGTCCTTGGCGAGAGTGGTGAAACCCTCGGGTTCGAATGCGTCGATCAGCATCATCGCGGTCTGGTGCATCCGAGGGGCGTGACTGAGCACGCCGCCGGAAGCGACCAGGAGATCGAGTTTCATGCCATCGACGATGCTTGCGCCACCGACCTCCTGGCTGAACACGTCGCCGACCGTTCGCTGCTGCTGCACGCCCTTGAGCGTGGTCGCGAACTCCTTGTGCTGCTGATAGGCGAGCCGCAAGGCTTCCCGGGCCACCGCCTGTTCGAACACCAGGGCTTCCGCGGACTGCGGGATCGTCGTCGGCCGGATCATCTTGTTCTTGACCCGGTTGCGGAGTTCCCGCTCTTCCATGCCGATGTGCACCCAGCGAAGGACGCTGTCCATACCCGCTTCCGCGCACACGTTCGAGATGGAATAACTCATCCCGAGGTTGGCACTCACCGTCCGGTTGAAGGTGCCGTCGAAGACGCTGAACACATCGGTCGTCGCCCCTCCGATGTCCACGCCGACGGCATTGATTCCCTGAGTGCGGGCAATGGTCTGAAGAATGTCGCCGACCGCGCCCGGCGTCGGCATGATCGGTGCATCGGTCCAGTCGATGAGTTTGTCGTATCCAGGCGCGTGGGCCATGACGTGTTCGAGGAAGACGTCGTGGATCTGATCCCGGGCAGGCCCCAGGTTCTCACGTTCAAGCGTGGGACGCAGGTTTTCGACCATCGAGAGATCGAATCCACCGCTGTTGTCGGCGGAATCGGCGAAGGCTCGCTCGATCTCCGGCCGGGCGTCGGCGTTGCCCGCGAAGATGATCGGGAGTTCGTAGGCCGATCCGAAACGCGGGCGAGGCTTGGCCGGGGCCACCAGTTCGGCCAACTGAATCACCTGGGTGGAATTCCCGCCGTCGGTGCCACCCGACAGCAGCACCATGTCCGGACGCAGTTCTCGAATTCGCTGGATCTGCTCGTGGGGCCGACGCTTGTCGTTGCTCGCGATCACGTCCATGACGATCGCACCGGGCCCCGAGGGCC
>CAJWFU010000363.1:0-3490 GCA_913031315.1 uncultured Phycisphaerae bacterium
CCTGCTCGACAAGGACTTCCTCTTCAAGCAGCGGGTCTGGTTCCTCACCAAGACCGCGTCGGTCGACGGACTCACCTCCAGTGGTGACAACCTCTGGATCGAACATTCCGAGGGCGAAGTCCGTCGGGTGAAGCCCCGCGAGAACCCGGAAGTCAACAAGTGGTGGATCACCGACGAGGTGCGCTACGGCTGGAAGTTCGTCCACGCCGAAGAGCGGCTCCGCATGCCGGCGGTCCACGGACGTGATCCCTTCGATCATTCCGCGGCCGGTGACGCCTGGCGGGAATCGGTCGCCGCCACCAACCGAGCCTTGGAATCGGCGCGGGCCGACGGCGGTCGTCTCGGCCTCCTGATCAGTCCGATGCTCTCCTGCGAAGACGCCTACCTGCTCGGTCGGTGGGTCCGCACCCTCGATCCCGAAGCGATTCTCGGTGTGGGACCGATCCCCATCGAAGGGGAAGATCGCACCTACAGCGACTACGTGGTTCGAGCCGAGAAGGCTCCCAACGCCCGCGGCGTCCGCCGGGTGCTGGCCGGTCTGCTCGGTGGAGACGATGCCGCGGTGCTCGACGCCGCGGCCTTCGAGGCGAAGGCCTCGGCCGGCGATTTCGCCGCCACCGTGATCACCGGAAACTATCCCAGTCAGTGGGTGACCCCCGACTTCGCGTCGGCGATCACCTCCAGGCCGTTCATCCTCTTCGACACCCTCGAGAATCCCTTGGTCGAGCAGGCCGCGGTGTTTCTTCCCACGGCGACCTGGATGGAGAAAGCGGGCTCCTTCCAGAGCGCGTCCGATCGCGTGCAGGCGTTCGAGCGGGCGATCCAGCCCATCGACTACTGCAAGAGCGAGAGTCAGATCTCGATCGATCTGGTGGCCGAACTTGAAGGTCGTCCCTCGGTCAAGTACGACGCCGAACAGACCCGGGCGGAGATCAGCGCCCTGCCGTCGCTTGCCGGATTCCGCGGTGAAGTCGCCCGGCCCGAGGCGAAGGTCTCGATCGAGAGCGACATGGTGACCGTCGACCTCTGAGTCGCGATCACCGGAGGCACCCTCGGTCATGACCGTCTCCACCACGGATTCGTCCGTCGAAAACTCGTTCGAGGAGATCGCCGAAGCCGCGAGGCGACGAGCGATCGATGCGCTGGCGGGCAAGCAGTACGAGGACGGGCACTGGTGTGCGGAACTCGAAGGGGATTCGATCCTCCAGAGCGAGTACGTGCTGATGAAATGGATCCTCGGACAGGAGCGGGCGCCGCTCGCGGATGGTCGAGGTCCCGAGGTGCTGGAGCGGATCGTCGCGAAACTTCGGAGTCAGCAGCGGGAGGACGGAGGCTGGGGGCAGTTTCCGGGATCCGGCATCGACCTGAGTGCGACGGTCAAGGGTTACTTCGTTCTGAAGCTCCACGGCGAATCGATCGACGCGCCGAACATGATGGCCGCCCGAGACCACATCCACCGGCTGGGCGGGGCGGAGCGGGTGAACACCTGGACCAACTTCTTCCTCGCGTGCCTGGGCCAGGTGTCGTGGAACGCGGTGCCGGCGATCCCCCCCGAGATCGTGAAGCTTCCGCGGTGGTTCTACTTCAACCTCGACAAGGTCTCCGCGTGGACTCGGACCATGATCCTGCCGTTGTCGTTGGTGGTGACCCTGCGACCCAGGCGACAACTCGATGCCGACCGGTCGATCGACGAACTCTTCTGCGATCCGGGCGAACGGAATCGTCTCACCCTGCGGGACGAGGTGCCGGCTGGCTGGCGACGGTTCTTCGCCGGAATCGATCGTGGCCTGAAGTTCGCCCATCGCCTCGGAGGTTCGCCCTGGCGACGACGGGCGATCGACCAGGCGTTCGACTGGATCAGGAATCGAGCGGGGCAGGATGGCGAGGCGGCGACCGACGGCGTCGGCGCGATCTTTCCGCCGATGGTCTACTGGCAGGTCGTTCTGATGGCGACCGGTCATGATCGGGACCATCCGTTGGTGAGGCGGGCGGAACGGGAAGTCGACGAGTTGATGCTGGAGGACGAGCCGGACGCCGAGGGGCGTCCCGGTCCCATCCGCGTGCAGCCGTGTTTCAGCCCGGTGTGGGACACCGGCATCGCGCTCTACGCCCTCACCGACTGCGGACTGGATCACACGGACCCGACCTGCGCCGCGGCCGCGGACTGGCTGCGGGCGCGGGAGTGTCGGTTCAAGGGTGACTGGGTCCGGAGCCTGGGGAAGGGCCGAGGCGGTGCGGTCGAGTTCAGCGGCTGGTACTTCGAGTACCGCAACTCGTGGTACCCCGATCTCGACGACACCGCGATGGTGGCGATGGCCCTGCACCGCACCGGCGGGCACGACAACCTCGCGTCCGCGGCGCGGGGTCTTGAATGGATCCGGGTGATGCAGAACGACGACGGCGGCTGGGCCGCGTTCGACCGCACGGTCGACCGGCCGATCCTCGAGTACGTGCCGTTCGCCGATCACAACGCGATGCAGGATCCGAGCTGCCCGGACATCACCGGCCGGGTGCTTGAATGTCTCTCGTGGATGGGACTCACCAACGCCGACCCGACCGTCCTGAAGGCGATCGAGTACATCCGCAGGCAGCAGGAGCCCGAGGGCTGTTGGTTCGGTCGCTGGGGCGTGAACTACATCTACGGCACCTGGCAGAGCGTGATCGGCCCGATCCGCTGCGGCGAGGATCCGCGGCAGTTGTGGATCCAGAAGGCCGCGGAGTGGCTGGAGTCGGTGCAGCAGCCCGACGGCAGTTTCGGCGAGACCGCGTTGAGTTACGAAGATCGCCGCCTGATGGGCACCGGCCCCAGCACCGCGAGCCAGACCGCGTGGGCGGCGATGACGTTGCAGGAGATCCGCGGGGCGGATCATCCCAACGTGTTGCGAGCGATCCAATGGTTGTGCGCGACGCAGCTCGACGACGCGACCGCGGCCGACCCCGATCGCAACCCCGACCGCGAACCCGCAGGCAGCTGGAGCGAGACCGAGTTCACCGGCACCGGCTTCCCGAAGGTCTTCTACCTGCGCTACCACCTGTATCGACACTCGTTCCCGCTGATGGCGATCGGCCGCTGGCTCGAGGCACGGCGCGGGTAGGGGACGGGGAGACGCGCGGCGGCGAGCACGTCGCCGAAGCGCTGGCCGACTCTATGTACATCCCAAATTTCGGCCGTCACGTTTGGCTTTCGCCTTGCCACTATCACCCTCGGGGCCCGGGCGGGGGTCGTGGTTTTGATTCGCCGATTGGCGATGGCGTTTGCGGTCGACTTCGACGGCGACGGTGCCGTGGGCGGAAGCGACCTCGGAAGACTGCTTGCGAACTGAAGTTTTCGCCAGCCGTTGTGCGCAGAACCTGTCGTGAAGAAATCAATCGCCCCGTGCCGACTCGTTCGGTTCGGGGCGGTTTCTTCGTGACCCGGGCAGATTCTTCTCGGTTTAAATCGAATGTGGCGGGGTTCGCGCCTTGTGTCCTGGAATCCCCCAGCGATCCT
>CAJWFU010000364.1:0-3481 GCA_913031315.1 uncultured Phycisphaerae bacterium
CCCGAGGAACTGACTTCCTTTCTTGGCCAGGCGTTGCCATCGGCTTCCGGATCGGTCCCGCATGTCGATGAACTGATCCAGGGCGAGTTCCGCGATCGCGTTGGCGTTCTCAATTCGGGCGTCCTCATAGGTGTCGATCGCCTGATCGAGATCCTCGGGGTGCGCCGCAAGGGCCGCGACCATCGCTTCGACGTCTTCGAAACTCGCGTTGGCACCCTGTCCGTAGAAGGGAACGATCGCATGGGCGGCATCTCCCAGGAGCACGCACCGGCCTCGGTGCCACGGTCGGCACCGCATGGTCACCAGCGGGCTGGCCGGATTGTTCCGCCAATCCGTCAGGAGATCCGGCATGTGCGGGACCACGTCGCCGTAGTGGCGTTCGAAGAACGCGATCACGGCGGCGTCATCGGCGTCGGCGAGGGCACCGAAGGAGTGATCTCCCTCGAACGGCCAGAAGAGGGTTCCGGTGAACGACCCGTCGATGTTCGGCAGGGCGATCATCATGGATCCGCCGTGTGGCCAGACGTGCAGGGCATTGGGATCGATTCGAAAACGACCGTGCGGGCCGGAGTGATCTTCGGCGGGCGGAATATTGAGTTCCTTGTAGCCCGCTTCGAGGTAGGTCTGTGAGAAGTCGAACCGGGTGGTCCGCTGCATGGCGGCCCGAACGGCGCTGTAGGCGCCATCGGTACCGATCAGGAGCTCCGCGTCGACCCGTTCCTGTCGCCCATCGGGAAACTCGAAGACGGCGGCGGGCCGATTCGGTTCCGAGAAGTCCGCGTCCACGCATCGTGCTTCGAAGATGATTTCGACCGAGGGCATGGTTGCCGCCGCTTCGACCAGCATTCGATTGAGTCCGCTGCGGCTCACGGAGTTGATCGCTCGCTCGGGGTCCCGGCTGTACGGTGAGAAGATCTCACCGTCCGCGCCGTGCACGATCCGACCCGGCATGCGGATCGCCGCTTTCAAGACCTCTTCCTCGACCCCGGCGGCTCGAAGGGCATGCAGGCCGCGAACGCTGATCGCGAGGTTGATCGAGCGTCCGCTCTCGGCGTCGGCACGGCGGGGATCGAGGCGTCGTTCGTAGAGACGGACTCGATGACCGGCCCGCCCGAGTTCGGTGGCGAGGAGGGCGCCGGCGAGTCCGGCTCCAGCGATCACGATGTCGCGTGGCGTGGTCGTGGTCATGGCCTCAAGCGTCCCGCAGGGCTTCCGCGGCGCGGAAGCAGTCCTGGAAAGTGGTGTAAAGCGGCACCGGTGCGAGCCGGATGAGATCCGGGGGTCGGAAGTCCGCGATGACGCCATGGGCGGCCAGCCGTTCGAAACGGGCCTTGGCATCTCCGGCGAGGCGGACGGTCAACTGGCAGCCGCGTTCTTCGGCGTTCGACGGCGTGACGATCGAAGCGTCTTCGGGCAGGGCATCACGCAGGCAGGCGTGGAGGAAACCGGTCAGGACTCGGCTCTTGGCTCGCAGGGCAGGCATGCCCGCCTCCACGAAGGTCTGGAGCGAGGCGACGAGCGGAGCCAACGCGAGGATCGAGGGATTGCTCAATTGCCAGGCTTCGGCCGTGGGTACCGGTACGAATCGGTCTTCCAGATGCATCCGGAACCGGGTTTCGGGATCGTTGCCCCACCAGCCGGCGAAACGCGGCAGCTCGAGATCGGTCGCGTGGCGTTCGTGGATGAAGGCTCCCGCGATCGCGCCGGGACCGGCATTGAGATACTTGTAGGAACACCAGGCGGCGTAGTCGACTTCGGCATCGTGGAGGTCCAGAGGCACGTTCCCTGCGGCATGGGCGAGGTCGAATCCGACCGTCGCACCCACGGCGTGTCCGACCGCGGTGATGGCGGGGATGTCGAGCAGTTGCCCGGTTCGGAAGTTGACTCCTCCGAGCATCACGGTGGAAAGCTGATCGCCGAGGCGTGCGATCTCCGCTTCGATGTCCTCGGTCCGCAGGAGATCTTCTCCCGCTCTCGGCTTGAGTCGGACGACGTCGGTCTCCGGGTCGCCACCTCGGGCGGCGACATGAGTGGAGACCGCGTAGGTGTCGCTGGGAAACGCACCATCCTCGATCAGGATCTTCCGGCGTTCTCCGGTCGGTTGATGAAACGACATGAGAAGGAGATGCAGATTCACGGTGAGGGTGTTCATCGCCACCACCTCGGTGCTTCGAGCACCGACCACCTCCGCCAGTTCACTTCGGACCTGCTCGTGATACGGATACCACGGGCGTTCGGCGTCGAAATGTCCGTCGACCCCGAGCCGGGCCCAGTCGTCCATCACCTCGGTGACGATGGATCCGGCTTCGGTCGGTTGCAGGCCCAGAGAATTCCCCACGAAGTACGCGACCGGCCGTCCTTCCGCATCCACCGGGTGGTGAAAGCGGTCTCGAAACGCGGCGAGTGGATCGATGCCGTCGAGGGTCTCGGCGAACGCCGATGTCGGTTCGAGATCACTGGCCGCGAAGTCTTCGAACGGAGAGACCTCGGCGATCTTCGGCGGTTCGTTGCTCAAGAGTCGGACTCCCGGGTTCTCAGTGATTCCATGCCGAGGAAGTCGAGCGCGGTGCCTCCGAGGATGCGGTCGGCGATGGGGCCCTCGAGATCGGCCATGCCCCGGATCATCGCCCCGGGGTGGTGTTCGCCCAAGGGGAACGGATAGTCGCTGCCAAGGGCGATTCGCTCGGGCCCCACCAGTCGGATCAAGTGGCGGAGGGCTTCGGGGTCGTGAACGAGCGAGTCGTACACGAAGCGGTGGAGGTGGTCCCGCGGGGAGGTCGAGGTCTCGACCGCGCAAAGGTCGGGACGGACTTCGTGGCCATGGGCGATCCGTCCGACGGTGAACGGGAAGGCGCCGCCTCCGTGGGCGAGTCCGATTCGGAGATTCGGCAGGCGATCCAGCACCCCACCCATGGAGAGACAGCAGGCTGCGCGAGCGGTCTCCGCCGGCATCCCGACCAGCCACGGCAACCAGTATTTCGGCATCTCCGCCCGGCCCATCATCTCCCAGGGGTGGACGAACACCGCGGCTCCGAGGCGGGCCGCGGTCTCGAAGATCGGGAACAGCGCCGGTTCGTCGAGGTTCCAGTCGTTGATGTGAGAGCCGATCTGAACGCCTCGAAGTCCGAGCTCACGGACGCAGCGTTCGAGCTCCGCACAGGCGAGGTCCGGGGCCTGCATGGGAATGGTCCCGAGCCCTTCGAACCGGCCCGGATGGTCTCGGACCACACCCGCGAGATGGTCGTTGAGCAGGCGTGAAACCTCGAGTGCATCCGCGGGCTTCGCCCAGTAGCTGAACATGACCGGAACGGTCGAGAGCACCTGGATATCCACGCCGTGGTCGTCGCAGTCCTCGATTCGGCGGGCGGCGGACCAGCAACGATCATCGATTTCACGAAAGTTCCGGCCGTCCATCATCATCTTCGCGCGGCACGGAGCGCATTGGTCGAGTGAGATCCAACCTTCGTAACCGAACTTCTCG